>JABDNG010000107.1 GCA_013001045.1 Woeseiaceae bacterium
ACCCATACGCATCGGCCGTGTCCCGCCGCATCGACGTTGCGACGCGCCAGTTTTTGCCGAAGGGTGCATCCGGCGCGACGATAGTGACCCGACACGCACGATCCTCCTGCCCGACAACCGCGGGAAAAACACAGGTGCCATTGAAGAACGCGTGGCTGCTGTCGAGATGAGCGCCTCGCACGCTCGGGTCGTGTGCGAATATTTCCAGAACCAGCGTAAGCTCACGATCGGTTTTGGCCGTATGCCAACGGCTCTTGTCAAGTTTTTCAACGGCAACGTCGCGACCGTCAGACTCCGCTCTAACCGCAACCACGTGTTTGGCGTAGTCGCGAATCATGTAACTGCCGGGAATCCATGCAGGCATTGCGAATACCTGGCCACCGGGGTCCGGATTCGTGACGGTGACGCGCACCTCAAACAGGTGCGCGGCAGGATCTTTCGGCCGGATTTGGTACGCGTGCGATGCAGACATGGTCACACTCTCTTAACGTTTTGGTTCTGTCAGCTTGAGCGTCAGGCATTTTGCGGAACCGCCGGCCTTCAGGAATTCGCTCAACTCGACTTCGTGCACTCTGAAACCCGCCAGCATGAGGCGCGCCTTCAATGGATCGGACGCCTTGTTGAGAATGACCCGATCGCCGATGTTGACGGCATTACACGCGAAGTTTCCGGCATCCATGGTGTCGACGATAATCCGCTTGTGTGGCGGAATTCGACTTTCGATCGCCATGCGCGAGTCGTAGTCGAATGCCGGCGGATGGTACATGAGGAAGCCGTCGGTCAGGGGGCAGAAACAGGTATCGATATGATAGAAACGGGCGTCGGTGAGGCGAATGGAAACGACTTCGATATCGAAGAACTCGCGTATCTCCGCATGCGCTTCGATTTCGGTGCGGAAACCGTAGCCGGTCCAGAGCCAGGGACCGCGACGATCCAGCAGGCAGTCACCGGCGCCTTCAAAACCGATCTTCTCGTCAAGGTCGAGCAGCTCGTAGCCATTGTCCCGGAACCATTTCTTGAAGAAATGCTCCTCGGGGCGACGCTCATGCGGCATGAAATGGCTTGCGATCGCCTTGTTGCCATATACGACGCCTGCGTTGGCCGTGAACACCATGTCGGGGAGTTCCGGCTGTGGCTCGATGGTGACGATCTCGGCAAACTCGCCGATTTTGTCTCTTAGCGTTTCCCATTGATGTTTCGCGCGCTCGAGGCTCATCGACTCCTCGTGCCCCGCCATCCACGGGTTGATCACGTAGTCCACGGTGAAAAAGTCCGGCGGACACATGAGGATCTTGTCTTTGCTCATCACCGTCTCTTGGTGCTCCAAATAAATGGGGACATTCTGGATTTAGCGTATTAATACGTTAAATTCAGAATGTCCCCATTTTTCATTTTCCTAGCGCTGCGGATCGCCCAGATGCATCAGCGGCAGCGGGCTCGGGCTCGAACCGTCCATGAAATACACTTTGCTTGCCGGGTCCTTGGAAATGGCTTTCAGCGCTTCCAGTGACTGCAGTTGAATATACGCCTGATTGCGTGCAATCGCATTGTTGATCTGGGTAATTTCGTAAGCCTGCGCGTCGGCCAATATGCGCTTTCTCGCCGCCTCCTGCTCCGCCGCTTCACGGCCGGCTTCGGCACGCGCAACCTGCTGCTGCAGCTCAGTCCGCACGCGTTCGAGCTCCGCCCTTTCGCGCTCTACGGCCTGCTCGCGTTCTTTCTTTTGCTCGATCGCCTGCACGATGAACGGCGGCAACGTGATGTCGCGAATCAACACCGCCGACACGATGATGCCCTTGGGTTCGAGGTAATCGCGAAGTCCGTCCGTCAACGCAAGTTGCAGGGTCTCCTGGGTTGCTTCCTTGAAGAAGTCCTCGGCACGCTTGATGCTCTTACCCTGTTCGCGCAGCAATGATCGCAACTTGGGAATCAAGTGTACGCGGACCGCTGCATCCGCCGTACCGGTCTGCTCCAGGATGTCGGGCGCCATCGCGCCGTCGATTCGATACTGCACGCTGACGTCGAGTTTTGTTTGCAGCTGGTCCTGGCTCGGCACATTGGCCGTTTCCAGGTGCGTTTGCTGCCGAGCATCAAACATCGTCCAGCGATACAGTGGATTAACAGGAATATGTATGCCCTGCGCATAACCTTCCGATTGCGTATTACCGAACAACGTCGCAACGCCGACGCGCCCTACCGGGACCGTCTTGATGAAGTTCGAGCCAATAAACAGCAGAAGTAAAACTCCACCAACAATGACGACGAGATTTTTCTGTGCGTTTGCACGGGCCATAAGTTTTCTCCTGTTTGAAGGATTCTTGCGTGGCCTAAGAGTTATGGGTGAATTCATGTATTTAAAGTTCCATGGCCTTGTTTAATGCGTTGGGCAGATGCACTTCCGCCAGCATGCAACGCACGCTGCCACCCCCAGAATTCTCGATGGTATCGATCGGCACGCTGACGATCCGACCGTTCGCCTGCAGCGTGCTCAGCTGATCCGCGTCCAGCGAGTCATACGCCCGTTGCGACATCGCCATGATGCGTACGCCCTTGTCGTTTCTGAGCTCGAGCATATTACCGGAGAACGCCTCCAACTGAGCGTAAGTCAGGCTGATGACGTCGTGCCCGGTGTCTTCCAGTTGCCCAAGCACTGCAGCACGCTGATCGTCATTCGCAATTGCAACATCGCAAATCACCGCCAGCTTCTCGCCGACGTTCATCAGCACGTTGGTGTGGTAGATAGGGACCCCATCGCTATCGACGGCGTCGAACGTTACAACCTCATAGTCCATGCGTTGCGCGAATTCGCCGAGTGGATCGAAGTGCGTTCTTGACGAAAGGCAGGCGTACGCCACGTGGTTGGCCCGGTCGAGCACCATGCTGCCCGTGCCTTCCAGGTAGTGGCCCTGATCTTCATGCGCGCTCAGGTCGACAATCTCCGTTACCAGCAAGCCGAGCTTGTCATGCAGCTGTTCAATGATATCCGTGCGACGCTCCGTACGACGGTTCTCCGCCTCCATCGGGTACAACACGACGCGCCCATCCGCGTGCATGCTGACCCAGTTATTCGGAAAAATCGAGTCGGGCGTATGCGGCTCCGGGGTGTCGTCAATCACGATGACGTCGATACCGGCATCGCGTAACACGCCCGCAAGCGCGTCGAATTCTTTTAACGCCGCCGCCTGTTGCGCCTCGGGACCGGCATCGGACTTCCCCTGGAAGCGATTCGACGCTGCCGTGAGAGGATTGCTCTCGAAGCAAACGGGGCGAATCATCAACACTCGCGACGCCAGTTGCGACTCTGGTTCAGTCATCATTGCTGTCTTTCATGGTTGGGTAATGCATTATATGACGGTGGCCAATCGAATTC
>JABDNG010000063.1 GCA_013001045.1 Woeseiaceae bacterium
ACCTCGTTGATCAGCAGGATGGCGGACACCCAGATGCCGACGGGCAGCGAAAATAATAGCAGCGCGCTGTCGATGGGCGCCCCCTGTAGCCATGCCGCGCCGCTGACGGGCAAAACGCCGAAGGCGATAACAATGGCCGTCTCGCCAAGTCCCAGGGCGCTGAGCTTTAGCGGGCCGAGTGAGTACAGAACCGCGAGCGCGACGCCGGCGATACCGAACAATAGAACGACGGGCCCCTTTTCCACGAACAGAGCCAATCCGGCCAGTGCCGCGAGAACCAGCAAGGCAACGCCGAGGCGCGCCATGCGAGGTTGAGTAAGGATTCCCATCTGGATGAACCGGGAGCCCCCCGTGTGCGGGTAGATTCGCTGCTCGTTAAGACGATCCGTGCCGATTATTTCGTCGCTGACATCGTTGAGGACGTTGCTGGCTGCGTGAACAGAGACCGTGGCGAGCAGGGCAAGCAGAAAGACGTACACGTCGATCTGGCCGGCCACATAGGCACCCCAGGCCGTCCCGGCCAGGACCGGTAGAATCGACGCCGGGAAGAACTTCGGGCGTGTCGCATGGAACGCACGTTTCGCGGCCCTGGACAGCGAGTTACCGGCGAAATCCTCCGTTGCCGGATTTATCGGTCGGGCAGATTGCTGAGGCATCGAGTTTCCCTGCACTAATACGTCGGCTGGACGGAAGCCGAATTTAAGCCATGACGAGCGTTAGTCGTGTGCCTTTTATACCGGAAACCCGCGACAGTTACATACGCGCTTTCCGATAGCATCCGGCGGGTAGGCCTCGCTGTCCAGGAGGCTGTACAATGGAGCGCTTTGTCGCGGCCGCGACCCCCAGTGACGGCCGCCGACCCAGTCCAGACGATGGGACCAATATTGAACAGGACGATTGACCATGAAACTCAGCAACTTGTTTGGACTTGCTCTGATCGCCCTCGCGCTCGGCGCCTGCGGTGGCGGGGAAAGCGGCAGCGAGCCGCTGCCGAGCGGTGAGGACATTACCGTGACCGAGGCGGAACTTGCGAACAACCCCTTTATGGAGGAATGGACCACGCCTTATGGTGTGCCGCCGTTCGCCAGCATCGAGAATGGGCACTATATGCCAGCCATCAAGAAGGGCATTCTCGAGCTGCGCGCCGAGATCGCCGACATCGCCACGAATCCGGAAGCACCGACGTTTGACAACACGATACTTGCGCTTGAGACCAGCGGGGAGACGCTGGATCGCGTTCGGTCGACTTTTGGCAATATCACCGGGACGGAGCTGGATGACGAATTGCGCGCCTTGCAAACCGAAATCTACCCGATGCTCACGCGTGAATACGATGCGATTACGTTGAATGGCCCATTGTTCGATCGCATCCGGGCCGTCTATGAGCAATCGGACAGTCTCGGACTGGATGAACAGGACGCGCGCCTCCTTGAATTGCGGCATCGCAGCTTCGTGCGCGCAGGTGCGGCGCTGGCACCCGATGTAAAAGACAAGGTTGCGGAAATCAACGCCCAGATTTCCAGTGCGACCACGGAATTTGGTCAGAACCTGCTGGCCGCGACCAAGGCCTTCAAGCTCGAGCTCACGGATGAAGCACAGACGGCCGGCTTGAGTCCGGATTTCAAAGCCTCAATTTGGGACGATGACGCGGGTGCCTGGGTGGTCGGTCTTAACCGCTCCGCGTATGAGACATTCATGACGCAGTCTGAGAATCGGGAGCTCCGGGAGCAGCTTTTCAACGGCTATCGGTTGCGTGCATCCGAGGGCGAGCACGACAACGGTCCTATTGCGATCAAGATCGCGCAGCTGAGGGCGCAGCGTGCGGAACTCATGGGGTATGCGTCGCATGCGCATTATCAGCTCGAAACCCGCATGGCAAAGACCCCGAAAGGTGCCGAAGACTTCCTGCTGCGAGTCTGGCGCCCGGGTCTCGAGCGCGCCAAGGAAGAACGCGCCGATATGCAGGCGATGATCGGCGACGAGTTCAAGTTTGCCGCTCATGACTGGTGGCACTATGCCGAAAAAGTACGCAAAGCCCGTTTCGACCTCGACGAAAACGAGACCAAGCCGTACTTCGACCTTGAAAGGGTCAGAAGTGGCGCGTTTGAAATGGCTACCAGGCTGTTCGGGCTGACATTCAAACCTGTCGATGTCGACGGTTGGAACGCGGTCGTCACGTCTTACGACGTCATGGACGCCGACGGCACGCACCTCGGACTCTTCATGACCGACATGTACGCGCGCGATTCCAAGCGAGGCGGCGCATGGATGAGCACCTATCGCAATGCATCAAATATCGCGGGCAAGACTATTCGGCCCATCGTAACGAACAACCTGAACCTTTCGACGCCACCGGAGGGCGAGCCCACGCTCATGCGGTTCTCGGAGGTCGAGACCTTGTTCCACGAATTCGGTCATGGCCTGCACGGCCTCATGACAAAGATCGACTACCCGATGTTCTCGGGTGTCGACGGCCCGCGTGATTACACCGAGTTCCCGGCGCAGATTCTCGAGCACTGGACTGCCGAGCCGGAAATGCTGGCCATTTACGCCCGACACTATGCGTCGGGCGACGTGATACCCGCGGAACTGGTTGAACGTATGCGAGTTGCGTCGAATTTCAACCAGGGTTTCACGACGACGGAGTACGTTGCCGCATCATTGCTTGATCTGCGCTGGCACATGCTCACGCCTGAAGAAGCGGCCGCAATAATGGATGCGCGGTCGTTTGAAACAAAGGTGCTGGTCGAGTACGGACTGATTGACGAAATCGAACCGCGCTACCGTTCGCAGTATTTCAGCCACATTTTCGCTGGCGGCTATTCTGCGGGCTATTACGCTTACCTATGGTCGGAAATCCTCGATGCTGACGGTTTTGCGGCGTTCAAGCAGGCCGAAGATATCTTCGATCCGGAGACAGCGGCGCGCCTGAAGAAATGGGTTTATCAATCCGGCGGCCTGCGCGAAGCCGACGAGCTATACCGCAACTTCCGGGGGCGGGACCCGAGCATAGAACCGCTGCTCGAAGGCCGCGGCTTTGCCGTTGAGGAGGCGGGCGGCGGGACCTGATGGGTCAGAGCGAGAATCGAAGGATCGCCCACCACAGTCCGGTAAGGCCGATCAGCAGGGAGCCCGGGCGGACGAGATAGCGCCGGTAGTTCGCAACTCCGGTCGGGTCCCGAAGGGCGCGACGCAGCATCGTGCCCAGCAGCGCTGCAGCGACGATGACGGTCAGCTGTCCAATCTCGACGCCGACATTGAAACCAATCAATGCGCTCCAGAACTGACCGGGCGGCAGGCCCAACTCGCCGAAGAAGCCCGCGAACCCGAGTCCGTGAATGAGTCCGAAGCCGAACACGACGACCGGGCGCCAGCTCGTCATCTCTTTGAACACGAGGTTTTCGATCGCGACAAACGCGATGGTCAATGCGATTAGCGGCTCAACAACCGACGCCGAGGGCGTAATGACACCCGTCGCTGCCAGCGCCAGCGTCGCGGTGTGCGCGACCGTAAATGCAGAAACCTGAATGACCAGCGCGCGCAGCCTGGTCGAGGCGAGAAATATCGCGAGCACGAACAGGATGTGGTCGGTGCCATCCGGCAGTATGTGTCCGACACCTATCGTGACGTACAGGGCTGCTGTCGACCAGAAGCTGCGCTCCATACCGGTCGCGTCCAGCAGCGGTTTCAGCTCGGCTTGATTGACGTCTGCTTCGCTGTTGTTAAGTTCGGCAAGAGCGGCACAAAGGGCGGGATCGAGTCCATCCTCGCCCGGCGTGCAAAACTCGTCCTCGGGGTGCCCATGAGCTGCGACCGCAAAAAAAATCGCGGCCACTACCGCGGCCAGTTTCAGCTTGCCGCGCACGGGCTTAAGTTCAGTCCCGGTTGATATAAGGACGCAGTTCCCTCCGGGCGACAACCATGCGATGAACTTCATCGGGTCCGTCGGCAAAGCGCAATGTGCGGGCCGCTGCGTACATGGCGGCGAGCGGAAAGTCCTGCGACAGGCCAGCGGCCCCATGCATCTGGATCGCGTCATCGATGACATCAAGCGCAATGTTCGGGATGGCGGCCTTGATCTTTGAGATCCAGGTTTGCGCCTCCTGTACGCCTTCGGTGTCGATGACATGTGCGGCTTGCAAGGTCAGCAGCCGACCCATGTCGATGTTGATGCGAGCGTTTGCAATCACATCGTAGTTTCCGCCAAGTTTTGCCAGCGGCCTGCCGAAGGCCGTGCGCGAGACGGAGCGCTCACACATAAGCTTCAGTGCGCGCTCGGCCATGCCGACGGCGCGCATGCAGTGGTGGATTCGGCCAGGCCCTAGTCGCCCCTGCGCAATCTCAAAACCGCGGCCCGGTCCCAGGATGATGTTGGCTTCCGGGACACGAACATCTTTCAGAAGAATGTGCATATGACCGTGCGGTGCGTCGTCCGTATTGAAAACGTTCATGCCACGCACGATTTCGACGCCCGGTGCATCGATCGGAATCAGGATTTGTGAGTGTTGCGTATGACGGTTGTTCTCGGGGTTGGTCTTCACCATGCAAATGAGAACCTTGCAGCGCTTGTCGCCCGCGCCCGAGATGTAGGTCTTTTCGCCGTTGATGACCCACTCACCGTTCTTGAGCACGGCGGATGTCGAGATGTTGGTGGCATCGGATGACGCCACGTCGGGTTCCGTCATGGCAAAAGCGGACCGAATCTCGCCGTTGAGCAGCGGCTCGAGCCACTCAGCCTTTTGCTCGTCGCTTCCGTAGCGTTCGAGGACCTCCATATTGCCTGTGTCCGGCGCGCTGCAGTTGAATGCCTCGGCGGCCAAATGCGCGCGACCGGTCTCCTCCGCAAGCCAGGCGTACTCCACGGTGCTCAGGCCGTAGCCGCTTTCGCTGTCAGTGAGCCAGAAATTCCACAGGCCCTGCTCGCGCGCGGCGGACTTCAACCCCTCCAGGATTTCGGTCTGCCGCTCGGTGAGCGACCAGCGATCTCCTTTCGAAACTTCCTGCAGAAATTCCTCGTCGACGGGCAGCACCCGCTCGGTAATAAAAGTGCGGACGGCATCCAGTAAGGGTCGCACGCGGTCGCTGACTCCAAGATCCATGGTCTTTCCTGCTGAGATTGGGTTGCCCGATTCTACACGTCTGCTGCGACGGCTGCGCGTCTTGCATCGAAGTTGTATTAGAATCACGGGCCGGCAAATTGTCCGAGAGCTGAGACCATGTAATGCGCGAAAAAATTCGATTGCTTTTTGTTCTAGTGATATTCCTTACCGCTTGCTCCGAGAAAATCGAGCAGGAGGACAGCTACGACCCGGCGCACGACTATTTTTCGTTCGCCAATACCGATCAGTTTGTAACCGAGCACCTGGCCCTGAACCTTAGGGTCGATTTCGAAGCGGAAGAACTTCGCGGCAGCGCAACGCTTGCAATGCGCAAACTCGATGAAAGCGCTGAACAAATCGTGCTGGATACTCGCGACCTTGCCATCAACGATGTCCAGGTTTTGCTGGCGGACGGTGTGGCCCTGGCAGCGGAATACCGTTTGGGGGAAAGCGATCCGATCAAAGGCACGCCGCTGATTGTTAGCTTGCCCGCGGCCGCGAGGTCGTTGACGAACTTCGAGCTCAAGGTGCAGTACGTGACCAGCCCGGATTCAACCGCGCTGCAATGGTTACCCGCGAACCTGACAGCTGGCGGCAAACATCCGCTGTTGTTCTCGCAGTCGCAGGCCATACATGCCCGCAGCTGGGTGCCCTTGCAGGACACGCCCTCGGTGCGCATAACCTACGAAGCGACGATCAGGACGCCGCCGGAGCTCCTTGCGGTTATGAGCGCAAACAACGACCCGTTGACATCGCGGGGCGGCGACTACCAGTTCGAAATGCCGCAGCCGATCCCTTCGTATTTGCTGGCGATTGCTGTTGGCAACATCTTCTTCGCGCCGCTGGGGGAGCAGACGGGTGTTTACGCCGAACCCGAGCTTCTGGATGCGTCGGTGTACGAATTCGCCGACACGCAGGAAATGCTGGAGCAGGCTGAGGCACTTTTCGGCCCCTACGAGTGGGGCCGCTACGATCTGCTCGTTCTACCGCCTAGTTTTCCCTACGGCGGAATGGAAAACCCGCGGCTTTCTTTCATTACACCGAGCCTGCTCGCGGGAGACCGCAGCCTGGTTTCCGTTATCGCGCACGAACTGGCACATTCATGGTCCGGTAATCTCGTAACCAACGCGACCTGGCGCGATGGCTGGCTGAACGAGGGAATGACGAGTTACCTCGAGTCTCGACTCATGGAAGTCATTTACGACAAGGACCGTGTCGACGAAGAGGGCGTCCTGTCGTACCAGGAGTTGTTGCAGAATTTCGAATGGGTGCCGCCGAAAATGCAGGCCCTGGCGCCGCGGCTGGATGCCGGCGACCCGGATAGTTTCCAGGGCACGATTCACTACATCAAGGGAGAGCTGTTCCTGCAGTACCTTGAAAATGCATTCGGACGTGAAGCATTTGACGAATTCCTGTTCGCGTATTTCGACGAGTTCGCGTTCAAGACGATTACGACGGAACGATTCCTTGACTACCTCGATGAAAATCTGCTGCAGACAGAATCGAGTGCCGTCAGTCGCGCGGACGCCGAGCAGTGGCTGTACCAGCCGGGACTACCCGACGACGCGCCCATGCCGAGTTCAACGACGCTGAACGAGGCAGAAGCGCTGGCGACGATCTGGTCTAAAGGGGAGATCGACGTTGCTGATATCCCCATACAAGACTGGAGCCCGCAGGCGACGGTGCACTTTATTAACAGTCTGCCCGCGGACGTTGCAGGCGACCGACTCAAAGCGCTCGACGACGGTCTGAATCTCAGCGACACGCGGAACGCCGAGATCGGGCGAGCGTGGTTCATCCAGGTTGCAGAACGGCGCTATACGCCCGCGTATGAGGCACTGGAAAGCTACCTGAACCGCTACGGACGGGGGCGATTGATCTTTCCGATCTACCTCGCGCTTGCGGGCAACGGCGCGGACCAGGAGCTTGCGCTCAAGATGTTCGAGGGCGCGCGCGCGGCTTATCATCCGTTGGCGGAATCGCGCATCGCGCGAGCGCTCGAAGCTGACGAGGTGGATTAGAAGCAGACGACCCTGGAGTGAGCGAACTCGCCGGGCTCTGCACAGTCGCTGACGGACGACTTGTCGGCGTCGAGGAATCGCCCGGTCTTGAGAAACGATTTTGTATTGCGAAAGACGACGTCGCCGCGCGTGATGTAGCGATGCGAATTGCCGACGACCAGGAAGTCGTCCATGCCATCTACCTGCGTTGCCGCAACCGTCACCTTACCGTCGTCCGCATCGGGCAGCATCGCCGACATCCACGGGTTGATCGTGCCCGTTCCGGCGATGACGCCCAGTTCGAAATCAACGGGACCGAGTTGTGCCGGAATGCTGTTTGCGTCAGTACCCAGTTGCCAGCCGGCCGAGCCGCCGAACGCCGTTGCACCCGGCCAGCGCCGCGTGACATCGACAACTTCGCTGCCCTTATTGGGCGGGCCCAGCATCACGACGCGCCCGAGATCGTGGATTGGCACGCGCTCGTCTTCATAACGAAGCAGTATTCCGCCAATCGAGTGTGTCACGAAGTGGATGCGGTTTGCCCCGGTGGCACGACACTCTGCAAGGCCCGTGCCGACGGCCAGCGGTGCGATTTCCTCAATCGGACCGGACTGCGAGGGGTAGTCAACATTAGCCGTGGTGAAACCGGCATCCTGGAGCGCCTCGGCCATGGGCCGCATCGCCCGCCAGCTGCGATTAAGTCCATGCAAGAGCACAACGCACTCATTGCTGTCTGCTACCGGCACGAGCTGAGTACGTGGCGCGGTCGCGCAGGACGTCATCAGCCCGGCGCTAAGCACCAGCGCACAGGCAATTTTGCGGCGGCATAACTCCATAGGCCGATTCTGCCTGAGCGAAATGCAATTAGCACCTGTCAATGTCTTGGTTTGGGGGGGATTTGACCGGTAAATACGTATCGCGCAGGAATCGCTGCCGGCGGTAGGCTGATGTAATGAACGAAGCTCAGATTCTGTTACTGACAGCAGCGTCCATTGCGTTCCTGCATACGATACTGGGCCCGGATCACTACGTCGTTTTCACGGCGATGGGCAGGGCGCGCGGCTGGAGCCTGTCGCGGACCCTCCGGATAACCCTGTATTGCGGGATCGGCCATGTGCTCAGTTCGGTCGTGATCGGTGTCATTGGGCTGATGCTTGGGGCCCAATTGTCGTCACTTATCGCAATCGAGAGCATGCGAGGCAACCTGGCGGGCTGGGCATTGCTCGCATTCGGCCTCATGTACTTCGCCTGGGGCCTGCGCAAAGCAGGGCGCGGCCACTCCCACTCTCATGTACATGCACATGGCGAGGTCCTTCACGACCACGAGCATGATCATCACGACGAACACACCCACGTTCATGACCAGCGTGCCGGCAATTTCATTACACCGTGGGCAATCTTTGTCATTTTTGTCTTTGGACCTTGCGAGGCCCTCATTCCGTTATTCATGTATCCGGCGCTGCAACACAATGCCGGGCTCGTCGTCTGGGTCGCGATTGTGTTCGGGATTGTCACTTTGGCGACGATGCTGGCGCTGGTTGCGATCACGAGCGTCGGCCTTCGCGCGGTCAGGATCCCTGCGGTCAGCGGCCGCTATGCTCACGCGGTCGCCGGCGCGGCTATCGCGCTGTGCGGTGGTGCCGTCAGTTTTGTCGGGGCCTGAACAGCGGCGTCCGGGAATCAGAGTCCTTCAACAATCATCCAAGCCGTTACGGGCTGGTCTCCCGCGATGGGCAGACAGTACGTCCATAGCGCCCGCACCCTCTGCCCCGATTGTCGTTGGTTGATCTGGATAAGACCTATTGTTATATTGATAAGACTAAAACGACAATAAACGAACAAGAAGCGACAAAGGCCGGCAACCGCGCAATCCAGACGCGGCGGCGCGGCTCCATTTCTCAAGAATTCTAAAAAGATGATGTTGAGATGACCGACTTTCCGGTCCGCAAGGGCCCGTTGACCGATATCCGGCTAATTGAAATGGGGCAGCTCATAGCCGGCCCTTTTTGCGGTCAACTCATGGCCGACATGGGCGCCGATGTCATCAAGGTCGAGCCGCCGAACCAGGGCGATCCCATGCGAGTCTGGGGTCGCGGAGACTATCCTCTCTGGTGGAGCGTCTGCGCGCGAAACAAGCGCTGCGTTACGGCGAACCTCCGTGAGACTGAGGGGCAGGAGCTGGTGCGCCGCCTCATCGAAACGGCCGACATGGTGCTCGAGAACTTTCGACCCGGAACGATGGAGCGCTGGGGTCTCGGCTACGAGGAGCTCGCAAAGATAAATCCCGGGATCATAATGATCCGGGTATCCGGCTATGGCCAGACCGGTCCTTACGCCGAGCGCGCCGGCTACGCGTCGATCGGCGAGGCGATGGGCGGCATGCGCTACCTGTGCGGCGAGCCGGATCGTCAGCCAAGCCGCGCTGGCCTCTCCATTGGCGACACGCTGGCCGCGACCTTCGCCTGCAACGGCGCGCTTGCGGCGCTGCATCATCGCGATCGTACCGGCGAGGGACAGGTGATCGATGCGTCGATCTACGAATCCGTGCTCAGCGTAATGGAAGCCACCATTCCCGAGTACGTCGTCAGCAATTACATTCGCGAGCGTTCCGGCGCGACATTGCCGAACGTCGCGCCGTCCAATATCTACGATTGTTCGGACGGTATCTTCCTGATTGCGGCCAACCAGGACACCGTGTTCAAACGTCTTTGTGAGACGATGGGCCAGCCGGAGCTGGCAACGGACGAGCGATTCAGCAAACACACCGCGCGCGGCGCCAACATGAAGGTCCTCGACGACATCATCAATGCCTGGACGAAAAACAAAACCGTGGCCGAGGTCGACGAGCTGATGCAGAAAGCCGGCGTCCCGGCGGGAAAGATTTTTCGAGCGCCCGAGATGCTCGAGGACCCTCATTACCAGGCGCGTAAGGCCATCGTGGATATGCCAAGCGATGAATGGCCGAACCTGAAAATGCAAAACGTGTTTCCGAAGATGTCAAAGACACAGGGTGAAATTCGCTGGCCCGGCAACACGACCTTGGGGGCGCATAACCAGGAAGTCTACGGCGGCGAGTTCGGCATCAGTGATGACGAGCTCGCACGGATGAAGCAGAACGCAATTATCTGACAATAAAAATGCAGGGGAAAACACATGACGTTTCGTCTAGGAGTTGACGTTGGCGGCACCTTCACCGACCTGTTGCTGGTCGATGAATCGTCCGGTCACACGTACATGGCCAAGGTTCCGTCGACACCGGAAGATTCATCCATTGGTGTCCTCAATGGCATCGACCGAATCTGCGATGAGTCGGATATCGATCCGACCAAAGTCATGCAGGTGATGCATGGCACCACGGTGGCAACCAATGCGGTGCTGACGCGCAAGGGAGCGAAGGTTGGCCTGATCACGACGAAGGGCTACCGGCAAACATTGCAGGTTGCGCGCTCATTTTGCCCCGGCGGCTTGGGTGGCTGGGTCAGCTACGTCAAGGCACCCCTGCTGGCGCCCCTCGAGCTCACGATTGAAGCCGATGAGCGCATGGATGCCGAAGGGAACGCCGTAAGCGCTCTGGACAAGAAGGCATTGCGGAAAGACTTAAAAGCGCTTGCCGACACCGGCGAAGTGGAAGCGCTGACAGTGTGCCTGTTGAACTCTTATATCAACGGCGCTCATGAGGTCGAAGTGCGCGAAGTCGCGCAGGAATTCTTCGGCGACATTCCCATTTCGATCAGCAGCGAAGTGGTTCCGGAGATGCAGGAGTACGAGCGGACCGAGACGACGGTCGTAAATTCCTATGTAAGGCCCCAGGTCTCCAAGTACGTGACCAACCTGAAGAGCTCTCTCGAGGAACGACTCGGTGATGATGTCCATCTCGCAATTCTGCGTTCTGACGGTGGCCTTGCGTCGGCCCGTGCAGCCGGAGAGTCTCCCGTCAATATGTTGATGTCGGGTCCGGCCGGCGGCGTCGCGGGCGCGATGTATTTCTGCAAGCGCGGCGGTTTCGAGAACATCCTGACGTTCGACATGGGCGGCACGTCAACAGACGTTGCCTTGATTCAGCATGGCGAAGCACGTATTCGTCGCGAGACCCGGGTCAGCGACATTACAGTTCGGGCCCCATCTGTTGACGTTCGGACTATCGGCGCGGGCGGCGGTTCGATCGCGTTCGTGCCGGAGCTGACCAAAGCGCTGCGTGTCGGCCCCGATTCGGCGGGGGCGGATCCAGGCCCGGCGGCCTATATGAAAGGCGGCGAGCAACCGACCGTTTGCGACGCCAACGTCGTGCTTGGCTACCTACCGTCCGACGTCAAGCTGGGCGGCGCGATGACGATTAACCGGGACGCGGCCGAGAAGGCCGTGCAGACATTGGCTGACGCCATGGGGATCGAGCTGATGACAGCCGCCGAAGGCATCATCAAGATCGTCAACGAGTCGATGCTCGGCGCTCTGCGTCTCGTTTCGGTGGAGCAGGGCTATGATCCGCGTGACTTCGCGCTTGTGGGTTTCGGCGGCGCCGGTCCGCTGCATGCCAATGCGCTTGGCACTCTATCTGGTGCCTGGCCAGTGATTGTGCCGCCGGGCCCCGGCGTGCTGTGTGCCTATGGCGATGCGACGACTCAGGTCCAGGATGAGGCATCGCAGACCTTCGTCGCGCGCGTCGACCAGATCACCGCGAAACAGTTGATCGCCGAGCTCCATGCGTTGCGCGAGAAAGCGGCCGTTTCCTTCGAGGAGGACGGTATCTCCGCCGATCAGCAACAGGTCACGTACCAGGCCGATATTCGCTATGCGGGACAAGCGTTCCAGTTGTCACTCAGTGTCACGGACGAAGAACTCAAGAGTAAGGGCCTTGCGGTTCTGACTGACGAGTTTGATCGACAGCATGAGCAATTGTTTACGTTTGCGCATGGCAAGGATCATGAAATCGTAATGATTCGTGCAATTGTTAAAGCGAAGAGCAGTTTGACGGCCGATCTCAAAGAAGTCAGCGGGAAAGCGACTGACCCGAAAGATGCGGTTATTCACGAGACCAGGTACTACTACGAGCAGGAATGGCACGACGCGGCGATCTTCGATCGCGGGAAACTCGGCATTGGCACGGTGATATCCGGGCCTGCGATCGTTTCGGAAATGGACTCAACTACGTTGATCCTTCCCGGACATGCCGCCACCGTCGATAAAGTCGGCAACCTTCTGATTAATCCGGTTTAAGGGGAGTTCGTCATGACAGCAAAGATCATTCAAACAAACTCCACGCCGTTCAAGACCGTCGACGTTGACGCGGTAACGGTAGACATCATCGAGAACGCACTCCGCAACGTGCGCGAGGAAATGGACGCGGTGCTGTTTCGTACCGCCATGAGTCCGGGTATTCGTGAGCAGGGCGACTGTTTCCCGATGGTCGCAAACCGGGACGGCAAGATGGTCGTGGGCCAGTTCGGATCTTTTATCCACGGCTTCATGGAGGCCTACGACGGGCAACTCGAGGACGGCGACATCATCCTGACGAACGACCCGTACATGTGCAATGCGGCGGTGTCTCATTTGCCGGACTGGATAGTGCTCATACCGATCTTCAAGGACGGTCGTCATATGGCGTGGTCGGCAATGTTCGGACACATGTCAGACAATGGCGGCATGGTGCCCGGATCGATTCCAATCAAGGCCGAGACTATTTATCAGGAAGGCATTCGCATTCCGCCGACCAAGCTTTATAAGAAAGGCGTGCTGCAGGAAGACGTGCTCGAACTTATTCTGCACAACGTGCGAACGTCGGAATGGAACCGCTTCGATTTGAATGCGCTGGTTGCCGCCTGCCGAACGGCCGCGAAACGTTGCGTAGAGATTGCGGATCGTTTCGGCGACGACATCTTCTTTACGACGATGCAAATCATGCTGGATCGCAACCTGGAGGCCATGCGCGCGATTATCAACATGATTGTTCCTGAAGAGCCTTCGTATTTTGAGGACTATGTTTGTGACGATGGCGTCGGCAAAGGGCCATACAAAATCGCATGCAAGATGTGGCGAGAGGGTGATGTGGCGATATTCGACTTCAATGGCACCGATCCACAGGCGAAGAGTTCGATCAACTTCTATCTGAACGAAGATATGTTCAAGATGTTCTTCGGTTCTTTCACGATCAACCTGTTCGACCCGCATATCCTGTTTAATGACGGTTTCTACGAACTCGTCGATGTTCGCATTCCGGAGGGTAGCCTCCTGAAACCGAAATTCCCTGCCGCGCTATCGGGTCGAACGCACGCTCTGGGTCGCATATTCGATGTCATGGGCGGCGTCCTCGGTCAGGGCGCGCCGGATGCCATGAATGCCGCGGGATTCTCGGACAGTCCGCATCTCTTCTATTCGGGTTACGACAAGAAGGGCGAATGGTTCCAGCTGTTCCAGATCGGATTTGGCGGAATCCCAGGGCGCCCGGTTGGCGACGGCCCCGACGGGCACTCACTGTGGCCGGGCTTCACGAACGTGCCGAACGAGTTTATCGAAGCTTATTTCCCCTTGCGCATTGTCAAGTACGAGCCGATCGCCGACTCGGGCGGTGCGGGCCTGCACCGCGGTGGTAACGGATTGTCGGTTGCTTATGAGTTCCTCGTGGATGGTGAAATCGCTGTTCATGACGAACGCTGGCTGACGTATCCGTGGGGTGTCCGTGGCGGCGAGCCGGGCATGCGCTCGACGAAGCGATTGGTTCGCGCGGACGGTAGCGAAGAATGGCTGCCGGCCAAGTGTGACGGTGTCAGCGTCAAGGAAGGCGATGTGCTGTATTTCAATACCTGGGGCGGCGGCGGCTGGGGAGATGCACTCGAACGTGAGCCGGCACACGTTGCGGCCGATGTGAGTCGGGGCCTGGTCAGTGTCGAGGGTGCAAAGCGCTATGGCGTCGTCATCGGCAGCGACGGAGCAGTCGATGCCGCGGCGACAGACCAGCTGCGGGCGAAGATGCGTGAGGGCCGGGAAGACAGCGGCTTGTTCAGTTTCGGCGGAACTATCGAGGAGATTAAAGCACGCTCACTCGAGGAGACGCACCTGCCCGCACCCGAGGCGCCGTGAGTCATTTACTGGCATCACTGAAATCCGAATGGCGGCTGGCGCAGGGCGGTTCCGTGACCAGGGTGCCGCTTTACCACCAGCTCTATTCGGTACTAAAGGGCGCGATCATGGATGGCACGATTGCCTATGACGCTCAGATGCCGACCGAGCAACAGCTTTCGGCGACATTTGACGTATCGCGAATCACGGCCAAGCGTGCGATGGATGAACTCGCGGCAGAAAAACTGATTGCGCGTTTTCGCGGCAAGGGATCGCACGTCACCTACCATTACAAGCCGCAGCCCGTGCGTGCTCCACTGGTTGGTATGCTGGAGGACCTCATTGAGATGGGCAAGCACAGCATTATCCGTGTGATTTCCGTTGAAAAGGTCGTGGCCCCAGCCGAGATTCGGGAGCAACTCGGATTGAGCGATCAGGATACTGTCCACAAGGTCGTTCGCGTCCTCAGTAATGAGAGCGGCGAACCCTACGCGCACTACGTTAGCTGGACAGTCGGAGTTACCAGTGGCTTTACGAAACGGAATCTCGAAAGCAAAGCCCGCCTGGATGTGCTGCGAGATTGCGGCATTCGGCTCACGAAGGTCGATCAGGTGTTGAGCGCCAAACAGGCATCCGCAGCGATCGCTCGCCGGCTTCAGGTAGAACCTGGCGATGCCCTGCTTGCGGTTCGCAGAGACTCATACAACGACGATGGTGTCGTCGTCGACGTGCTGGAGTGCTTGTACAACCCGGAGCGCTACCAGTTCGCTATGGAACTGGGCGTCGAGTGACGCCGGTGGAATGGAGACACAGAAACGCTTTTGTCCCTGTAATGGCTCAATGCTAGTATTTTATAGCTTTATGCCAGTTTGTAGCGGCAGGTTTGAATGACACATGGTCGGATGAGCCGCGTGCGAGTGACGAATGAAACTTAACAGAAAAATAACGATGGAAAAGATGCCATGAATAAGAAGCCAAGCAGGTTTATTGCCCTGATCGTCTCAATGTCGTTCCTGCCTTTTTCGGCGGTAATGGCTCAGACCGGCGCTGCGTCGATCGAAGAAGTCACCGTTACGGCTCGAAAGCGTGACGAGAGTCTGCAGGAAGTGCCGATCGCCATTACGGCATTCACCGAATCGACGATCCAGCGCGCAGGCATCGAACGCCCCGCAGATTTCATTTCGTTGATGCCCAACGTGACAATTGTCGATACAGCGAACGTCGGCGACACCCAGGTAAGTATTCGCGGCGTTGTTTCCACTCGTGACGCGGAGTCGACATTTGCCTATGTCGTCGACGGGGTTCTTAGTACCAACCCGAACAGCTTCAACGAAGAGCTCGTCGACGTGCAGCAAATTGAAGTGCTCAAGGGGCCGCAGGGCGCCTTGTATGGACGTAACGCGGTGGCGGGCGCGATCCTGGTCACGACCCGTGAGCCCGGCGACGAGTTTGAAGGCAGTATGCAGGTCGGCGTCGGCGACCCGGCACAGCAGAAAGCCGCATTTCGCTTTGGCGGCGGTCTCTCGGATAACCTGCGTGCGAGCGTTTCCGGCAGCTACCGAAACAGCGACGGACATTACCGCAACCTGTTCCAGGGAAAGAAAGGGACCGTTGATTACCTGGAAGACATCACGGGTCGTGTGCGGGCGATCTGGGAACCGAACGACGATGTCAGGATTGATGCGCGCCTCGGTCACTCGAGTGTTGAAGGTGGCGCAATCAACTTCAATGCCGGTTTTGCGATTCCCGCGTTTGCGTCCGTTTTTGCGGCTCCCAACTTCGATCAGGACGTCAATAGCGTCGATTTTCGGTACGCATTCAATGTGCCGGGTGAAAACGAGCAAACAACCACTGACTTCGCCTTGAAAGCCGACTGGTCGATGAACGACATCGATGTTACGGCGGTTGTCTCGTACAACGACCTCGAAGAGTACCTGTTGTCGGACGGCACCAGTGCGACGTTTTACGGTTATGAGCTGACGGCGCAGTGCCAAAGCGACCGCAACACATTGAATAACTTTCCGGCTGATTTTGGCGGTGCGGAGCGCACCGATCTTTTTGGCGAATTCTTTAATCCGTTCGGCATATTGCCGGGTGGCGCCGCGTTCGATTTTCAGGGAGTCTACGGCCCCTACACACCGACATCCTGTGACGGCTACCAGTACCAGGAGCGTAACCAGTCGGACCTGAGTTTTGAGTTACGCTTCACCTCGCCGCAGGATCAGGGGCTCAGGTGGATCGCGGGTATCTACGCGGCCGAGCTCGATCGCGAAGTGGTCGTTGCTTACGGGGCGGACCAGGGGCAGGGCTTCCTGCGCCAGCCGTACATTGATCCGACCGGACCGAACCCCACGGACTTGTTGTTCTGGGACGATTTCGAAACCAGCGTCATCGCGGCATTTGGTGAAATCGCCTATGACCTGTCGGATACAACAGAATTATCGCTGGCGCTGCGCTGGGACCAGGAAGATCGCAAGGTCAAGAACAAGGTCCCGAATGTCGCGGCGTCGGGCCTGAATATCAATACGCTTGATCCAGTGACATTCCAGCCTGGTCCGATTAATCCGGGCTTCCTCACCAACCCCTCGGGTATCCCGGATCGCTCGCGTAAGTTCGACCAGCTGCAACCCAAGCTGACGTTCCGCTGGTCGGCCAGCGACACTGTCAACCTTTTTGCGAGCTACGGCATCGGCTTTCGCAGCGGCGGATTCAACTCGCTGGGCAGTGCCGATTTGCTGAATCTCTGGTTCAACACGGGCTTCGGCGGAGCGGGTGAGGCGGTCGATGCACAGCTCCTGGTCAACGACGAATATGAGAAGGAAGTGTCAACGGCCTTTGAAGTTGGCGTGAAGACCGAGTGGCTCGACTCCCGTTTGCGGGTGAACGCGTCGGTATTTAATACGGACGTGGAAGATAACCAGTTCTTCGAGTTCTTCGCCGGACCCTTCGGTATTCTCCGCGTCGTCACGACAATTGACGAGATGAATATTCAGGGCTTTGAAGCGGACTTCACGTGGCAGGCAACGGATCAGTTTTCGTTATTCGGCGGCTTCGGTTTGCTCGATTCGGAAATCGAGAAAAACATCAATCGCCCGTTGTCAGTAGGTAACTCGGTGCCACAGGCACCCGAAGACACGCAAAACTTCGGCATGCAGTTCGACGTGCCGGTGAATGGGGACATCAATCTGTTTGTTCGCACGGACTGGCAGTATGTCGGTGAGATGTGGTTCCACACGCTGCAAGGAGAGCTGACGCCGAATATCTGGCAAGCTTTCTTCTTCCCGGGCATCACGACCGACTTCTCGAAGTCGAAGCGTGACCATTATTCGACGATCAATATGCGCGTCGGTCTTGAAGCCGAAAACTGGGCACTGACGGCCTGGGGAAACAACATCACGGATGAGCGCTATCTTGCGGAAGTGATTCCGGCACCGGAATTCGGCGGCTCGTTTCTTCACCAGGCCGCCGGTTCATCATTCGGTATCGACCTGAAATACAACTTCTGATATGACACAAGGGCTCGCCGACAATTACCGCGGCGCGTTTGATGGGAGTCTGGGGTTCGGTGACACGCCGGCCCTGATTCTCATCGATTTAGTGCAGGCTTACTTTGACAAGGACAGTCCACTCTACGCAAATGTAGAAGACACGCTGGCCTCCGCGTTGCGAATTCGCGACGCGGCGCGCGTAGCTGGCATTCCGATCATTTACACCAACGTGGTGTACCAGCAAGGAGGCGCGAATGGTGGCGTGTTTTACCGCAAAGTGCCGGCGCTGGAAGCTTTTGTCGCTGGCAATCCGCTCGGGCGATGGGCCGATGGGATCGAACCGGCGGCCGACGAGCTGGTCATAAGCAAGCAGTATCCCAGTGCGTTCTTCGGGACGTCGCTGGCCGCGACGCTGACTGCGAACAAGGTCGATACGCTGATCATCACGGGTCTCACGACAAGTGGTTGTATTCGAGCGACCTGTGTCGATGCGGTTTCGAGTGGCTTTGTACCCATCGTTGTCAGCGACGCCTGTGGCGACAGGCACGAAGCGCCGCACGAGGCAAATTTGTTCGACATGAACGCCAAGTACGCTGACGTCATCGACGAGGAAACAGCCATCAAGCAGCTGACAAACGAATGAGCCAGAGAGAAATAAAGATTGTCGAGGTGGGTCCCAGAGACGGGTTGCAAAGCGAACCCGAGATTCTTCCGACGACAAGCAAGGTCACGTTCATCGAGAAAGCGATTGATGCTGGCGTTCGCCGGCTCGAGGTCGCGAGTTTCGTGCACCCGAAACGCGTGCCGCAGATGGCGGATGCCGAAGCGCTGATCGAGAAGTTACCGCGGCGTGATGACGTCTCTTACATCGGCCTCGTCATGAACGCGCGCGGGCTCGAGCGCGCAATGACGACATCGGTTCACGAGATCGGCATGGTCGTCGTCGCGAGCGATACCTACAACCGCAAGAACCAGGGTTGTTCAACGAGTGAGTCGGTAGCCGCGTGGCAGGACATCAGCGGCAAAGCAAAAGCGGCCGGTCTGCGCGCCAACGTCATGATCTCCTCGGCGTTCGGCTGTCCCTACGAAGGGGCGATCGGGGTCGAGCGGGTTGTCGAGTTGGCCAAGCAAGTTATCGAGGCGGGCCCTGCCGAACTCGGCATCGCGGACAGCATTGGCGTTGCGGTGCCCGACCAGGTGACCGAACTGTTGGGCCGCGTCAAGGAAGTCATCGGCGATCTGCCGCTGCGTTGCCATTTCCACAATACGCGCAACACGGGTCTTGCCAACGCGCAGGCCGCGGTCGCCGCGGGGGTCACTTTTCTCGATGCCAGCATCGGCGGCATCGGCGGCTGCCCGTTCGCGCCCGCGGCAACTGGCAATATTCCGACCGATGACCTGTTGTACATGCTCGATCGCTCGGGTATCAGGACTGGCGTGTCGCTGGAGAAGATCATTGAGATCAGCAGCTGGCTCGAGTCGGAGCTTGGTCGTGGCGTACCGGCGATGTTGCCGAAGGCCGGCGGGTTCCCGACCGGTCAGGCAGCCTGAGCCGGGCGGGGTGCCTTGCGTTGTCACCCTCGTCGATTCACCACGTAAATTTCGTCGTCCGCGACCTTCAAGAGGCCTGCGCCCGCTTCGAAAAGACGCTGGGGCTCGCACCGTTTGAAATCGTTGATCATGCGCCACGCGGCGCGCACGTGGCGCGCAGCCGCATCGGCGAAAGCTGGCTGGTGCTGGTGGCGCCTTACGACCCGGAATCGGTGCCGGGCCGCTACCTCGAGGAGCACGGCGAGGGGTTCTTCCTGCTGTCGCTGGCCGTCGACGACCCGGAAGGCACACGCCCGGGAATACTCGACTGGGAGGTGAGCGACGTCGGCAAGATGCACGGCGCGCTGTTCCAGTTTACAAAGTCCGCGAAATAAGGGGTTTTGGCGCCTTGCTGCCGTGGTTGCCGGGAATGCCCGCAGGCGTCGACCCTCTGGCCATCACGTTTCCTGTCCATTCTGAAATTTGTTACAGCTGCATCCAGTTCGCGACGCCTCGCAACTGAGCGAGGCTATGTTAAGCGGTTCGTTTCAGTATAATCAACGCGTCGCGTCGATTCTCCGGAGCCACAGTGCAGCCAACTCTGCTTGATCAGGGATTCATGCTCATGCTCGTTGGCATGGGAACCGTTTTCGTTTTCTTGACGATCCTGGTTGCTGCGATGTCTCTCATGGCGATGATCGTAAAGCGTGTCATGCCGACGGCGGCAGAATCCGGCGCAAGTGACGAAGAAATAGCGGTCATTACCGCGGCGATCGTGAAGCATCGAACAAGAAACTCCTAACCCGGCGAACGACAATCTAATGAGTAAGCAAAATCCTCTCGGCATTACCGAACTTGCTTTGCGCGATGCGCATCAAAGCCTTCTGGCAACCCGCATGCGAATCGACGACATGTTGCCGATCGCCGGCAAACTCGATCAGGTGGGCTTCTGGTCGATCGAATCCTGGGGCGGCGCGACGTTTGATGCGTGCATACGTTACCTCGGGGAAGACCCCTGGGAGCGCATCCGCCGGCTGAAAGCCGCCATGCCGAATACGCCGCAGCAGATGCTGTTTCGCGGTCAGAACATCCTCGGTTATCGGCACTACGCCGACGATCTCGTGGAGAAGTTTGTCGAGCGCTGCGCGGTCAACGGTGTCGATGTATTTCGTATTTTCGACGCGCTGAACGATCTCAGAAACCTCGAAACAGCCATCAAAGCGACGCTGGCCGTTGGCAAACACGCGCAAGGCACGATGTCGTACACCGTGAGCGAGGTTCACACGGTCGATCTGTGGGTCGATATGGGACGGCGTATCGAGGACATGGGCGCGCACTCGATCTGCATCAAGGATATGGCCGGATTATTGCGTCCCTATGTCGCATTCGAACTTGTCAGTCGCCTGAAAGAGGCCGTGGATATCCCGATTCATATGCAGTGCCATGCGACGACGGGGCTGTCTACGGCCGCTTGTGTAAAAGCGGCCGAAGCCGGTATCGATAATATCGACACCGCCACATCGTCGATGAGTATGACCTACGGGCACTCGCCCACCGAAACGCTGGTCGCGATCCTGCAAGGGACGCAGAGAGACACGGGTCTGGACCTGGTGCTGCTCGAAGAAATTGCCGCGTATTTTCGCGAGGTTCGCAAGAAGTACGCGAAATTCGAAGGCGCGCTCAAGGGTGTCGATGCCCGGATCCTGATCGCCCAGGTGCCAGGCGGCATGTTGACGAATCTCGAAAGCCAGCTGCGGGAGCAAAACGCGAGTGACAAGCTCGACGACGTTCTCGAGGAAATCCCTCGCGTGCGCAAGGATCTGGGCATGCTGCCGCTGGTTACGCCGACGTCACAAATTGTCGGCACCCAGGCGGTCATTAATGTCATGTCGGGCGCACGCTACGCGAATATCACGAAAGAGACCGCCGGTCTCCTGAAAGGCGAATACGGAGCGACGCCGGTTCCTGTCAATGCCGAGTTACAAAGGCAGGTTCTCGATGGGGCCGAGCCGATAACTTGCAGGCCGGCCGATTTACTTGAGCCCGAACTCGACCAGCAGACCGACGAGTTAATGCGTCTGGCAAAGGAAAGGGGCATTCGCCTGGCGGATGCGGTGGTTGATGACGTGTTGACGTATGCGCTGTTTCCACAGATCGGTACCAAGTTTCTCGAGAATCGCGACAATCCGGGTGCGTTTGAGCCGGTTCCCTGTGCCGAGACGGACGCACCGCCCGTGCAGGCGGCAGCAGCCCCCGCGGGGTCCGGTGTTTATGCGGTTCGTGTTAATGGCAAGGAATTCACGGTCGAAGTCGCGGAGAGCGGCCAACTGGCCAATGTGAGCGCAGCCGCGGCCCCGGTCGCTGCGCCGACGGCGTCGGGTGACGCCGTCAACGCGGTCCTTGCGGGCAATATCTTCAAAGTGCATGTCGCTCCCGGTGCAGCCGTGAACAAGGGAGACCCGCTGCTCATCGTCGAAGCGATGAAGATGGAAACGGCTGTCGTCGCGCCGCGCTCCGGCACCGTGACCGATGTCTTCGTGCGCGAAGGCGATACGGTTGGTGTTGGTGATGCACTCGTCGCGATTGGCTAGTGGCAGGCTGATCGGTGGAACTCATTGAGCAAATCTGGACCGGCTCGGGTATTTACCAGATCGAGTTCGGGCAAGTCATCATGCTCGGTGTCTGTTTGCTGCTCCTTTACCTGGGCATCGTTCGAAAATTCGAGCCGTTGTTGCTCGTTACCATCGGATTCGGCGGGCTGCTCAGCAACATTCCAGGCGTAGAGATCGCAACGGGCGACGGTTTGCTGCATTTGTCCTATGTGGTTGGAATCGAAACCGGCGCGTTTCCCTTGATCATTTTTATGGGCGTCGGGGCGCTGACCGATTTCGGCCCGTTGCTCGCGAATCCGAGGACCCTGTTTCTCGGGGCCGCCGCACAGTTCGGAATATTCGCAACGCTGCTGGGTGCACTCGGTCTCACGCAACTGGGCTGGATGGACTTTTCCCTGCGAGAGGCGGCCGCGATTGGCATCATTGGCGGTGCCGACGGACCAACTGCGATTTACGTGGCCGGGCAACTCGCCCCGAACCTGCTGGGACCCATTGCCGTCGCCGCGTATTCCTACATGGCGCTCGTGCCGCTGATCCAACCGCCTATCATGAAGTTGCTCACGACGGAATCGGAGCGCCAGATCGAAATGGTGCAATTGCGCGAAGTGTCCCGAGCGGAGCGCATCATTTTCCCGTTGCTGCTGCTATTGCTTGTCGGGCTTCTCTTGCCCACGGCGGCACCGCTGTTGGGAATGCTGGCCTTTGGCAACCTGATGCGTGAGTGCGGCGTTGTCGAACGCCTTTCCAATACGACGCAGAACGCACTCATCAATATTGTGACGATTTTTCTCGGCCTCGCCGTTGGATCCAAGCTTGGTGCGGAGCAGTTCCTGGCGGCAAGCACGCTCGGGATCCTGGTGCTCGGCATGGTCGCGTTCGCGATCGGCACTGCCAGCGGGGTGCTGATGGGCAAGGCACTCAACAAGATTTCGTCGCAGCCTATTAATCCGCTGATCGGCGCGGCGGGCGTGTCGGCCGTTCCTATGGCGTCGCGCGTCGCTAATAGGGTCGGGCTTGAAGCCAATCCGCATAATATTCTGTTGATGCATGCAATGGGCCCGAACGTCGCAGGCGTTATCGGCTCGGCCGTCGCCGCCGGCATCATGATAATGTTCGCTTCGTGAACGAAGACCCGCGAGGCAGCGGGCGGCCATTAGTCTGGATGTGAAGATGATGTCTTTATCAATAGTCATTCCCGCGAAAAACGAATCGGCCTCGATTGAGCGTATTGTCACGGCGGCGAAGGAAGCATGGCCGGAAGCCGAGATTATCGTCGTTGATGACGGCTCGAAAGACACAACCGCCGAGCTTTCGCGCTCAGCGGGCGCCAGGCTGGTGCAGCACCCGGAGAGTCTTGGCAAC
Organism: Woeseiaceae bacterium; assembly: GCA_013001045.1. Lineage (GTDB taxonomy): Bacteria > Pseudomonadota > Gammaproteobacteria > Steroidobacterales > Woeseiaceae > UBA1847. The sequence continues at coordinate 23,145 of JABDNG010000063.1, forward strand.
GGCGCGGCGATAAAATCCGGCGCCAGGATTGCACAAGGTGACATCATCGCGTTCATGGATGGCGACGGCCAGCACGATGCGAAAGAGCTGCAGCCGTTGCTGGAGCAACTCGAGAACGGCTACGACATGGCAATCGGCGCGCGCGACACCGGGTCGCACGCCAATGTCGGGCGATTGTTTGCCAACGGGCTGTATAACGCTGTCGCGTCAGTGCTCAGCGGCCGCAAAATCCCGGATCTTACATCCGGTTTTCGCGTGGTTCGTGCAGACAAGTTCAAGCAGTTCCTGTACCTGCTGCCAAACGGGTTCTCTTATCCCACGACGATCACCATGGCGTTCCTGCGCAACGGTTACCCGATCACCTTCGAGCCGATCACTGCGTCCCGGCGGGTAGGCAAAAGTCATATTCGTCCGTTGCGGGATGGAACGCGGTTTCTGGCGATCATCTTCAAGATCGCAACCTTGTATTCACCGCTAAAGATATTTCTGCCGATTGCTGTGGCGTTCTTTTTCGCTGGCGCGGGTTGGTACGCATATACGTTTGCGACACTAGGGCGCTTCACCAACATGAGCTTGCTGCTGTTCAGCGCTTCGGTCATTATCTTCCTCATTGGCCTGATCTCCGAGCAAATAACGGCGTTGACTTACAGCAAGTCCTGACATGCGGCAGTGCATCTTTGTTGTCGGGACGCGCCCAGAACTCGTCAGCATTGCGCCCGTCTTGCAAGCCGCGGCGCAGTCGGGCCTGCGCCATACGGTATGGTTCACCGGCGAGAATCGCGATCCCATCGATGATGTTGTTCGCGACTTCGCTCTCAAGTCGATATTTGTCTTGCCGAAAGACCCGGTTGAGCGATCCGGCATTGGCAAACGACTGCGATGGTTGCCATCGACCCTGTGGTTTTCATCGACCCTATGGTTTCCATCGACAATATATCGTTGCTTTCATTACATCAACGGCGTGAAATTATGGACCAGCAAGCGGCCGCTCGTTATCGTGCATGGCGATACGCTGTCGACCCTGCTCGGCGCCGTCGCCGGTCATTGGGCTGGTGGGGACATAGTGAACCTGGAGAGTGGATCAAGTTCCGGGCAGCGGGTCGGTCCATTTCCGCAGGCAGTTTGGCGACGAATGATCCACAAGAGGACACGCTACGCGTTCTGTCCTGATGAAGCGGCAGCAGCGCGCATGCGACGTTACCCCGGTTGCATCGTTGAAGTGGGCCCGTCTCCCGTTAACAGGTTGCTTCGCTGGGCCGGTGCTAACGAAAAAAACGCCAGCGCATGACGCGCACTAGCGGTTGTAATGATCCTCGAGAACCTGCGCGACGCAGCTGGTCAGTCGTTTGCCGGTCTCGATGTGCAGAAACTCGTTCGGTCCATGCGCATTCGATTTCGGGCCCAGCAGTCCGGTGATCAGGAATTGTGCTTTGGGAAAACGCTCGCCGAGCATGCCCATGAACGGAATCGTCCCGCCCGTACCCATGTACATCGATGGCTTGCCGAAGAACGCATTCGACGCCTTGTGCATCGAAGCTTCGAGCCAGTCGGCGACCGCCGGCGCATTCCAGCCGGCCATGGTGGACTCGACTTCGAACGAGACTTTTGCCAGCGGCGGCGTGTTGGCTTCGAGCGCTTTTTTCACTGCGTCGGCTGCCTCGTCTGCGTCACAGGTTGGCGGTAAACGAAACGACAGCTTCAATGTCGTAAACGGCAGCAGCACGTTGCCGGCATCGATCAGCGCCGGCATACCCTCGGCGCCAGTGACTGCGAGTGTCGGTCGCCAGGTGTTGTTGAGCAGCAGTTCCGTGTGAGACTCTGCCGGCGACGGGTTTTCGACGGCCCACGGAAATTTCTTGTAGACCGAATCCTGCAAGGTTTCGGCGGCGAGCCGCGCCTGCTCCAGGCGTTGCTCGGGAATTTCGACGTGTAGTCCTTCGACAAGTATCTGACCGTTCGATTCATCCTCGATACGGCTAATGAGTTGCCGCGCCGTTCTAAAGCTCGAGGGTACGACTCCGCTGGCGGTGCCGGAATGGACACCTTCCGTTAATACATCGGTTCGTAAAGTGCCGGTCAGGTTGCCGCGTAACGATGTCGTACACCAGAGCTGATCGTAATTACCGCACTCGGCATCGAGGCAGACAACCAGGTCCGGCGAGCCGATACGATCTTCCAGCAGATCGATGTAATAGGGCAGGTCGAAGCTGCCACTTTCTTCGCACCCTTCGATAATGACAATGCAATGCGCGTGCGCGATGCCTTGTTCCTGCAAGGCACGAATCGCGGTCAGCGAACCGAATGTCGCGTAGCCGTCGTCAGCGCCGCCGCGCCCGTACAATTTGCCGTCCTTGATAATAGGCGTCCAGGGGTCGAGATCGTCATCCCAGCCGCTGAACTCTGGCTGCTTGTCGTAATGCCCGTACAACAGCACGACGTCATCAGATTGCCCTGGAATATCGATAAACAAGACGGGCGTGCGGCCTTCGATGCGCACAACCTCGACATGCATATCCTTGATGGGTTGCTTCCTGCTCCATGCCTCGAGCATCGCAACGGCCTTCTCCATGTGGCCATGCTTCTCCCAGTCGGGATCGAACGTAGGCGACTTATTCGGGATTTTGATGTACTCGGAAATCTCGGGAATGATCGAGTCGTCCCACATTTCGTTGACGAAATCGGCGGCTTTCCTGGCGTCCATAGTGTTATTCAGTCCGTGGTCAGTGATCGGATCAACGTGCGCGTCATGCGCTCCGTCGTAATGAAACCCCAGCTATGGGAATCGTACTTCGCCAAGGGGTTGGCTGTCAGCACTTCGTCCACGCTCTTGCCCTGTTCAATCAGCACTTTGACCATCGCTCTCGCGTCGACCAACATGTCGATGTCGGCCTTCATTCCGGCTTTGTCGGTTAATGATCCGTGTCCGGGAATGATCTTCGTTTCATCGTCGGCCATCGACCAGATCTCTTGCTGCGCGGTAATGTAGCCATCGACTGAGCCACCGCTGTCGAGGTCAATGAAAGGGAAGATGCCGTGAAACAGGATATCCCCGGTGTGTATGACGTTGGCGGCCGGAAAATAAATTGCAGCGTCACCGTCGGTATGGGCCCTTGGCAGGTGTTTGACGCGCGCCTCGATATTGCCGAGGTGGAACGTCACGCCATTACCGAAAGTTACGACTGGCAGGCCTGCCGATCCGCCGGCGGCCGATGCGTCTTCCAGCAGACGTTTGCGGATGTTTTTGTGGGCAAAGACGACCGTGCCGTTGTTCGCGAAGTGGGCATTGCCACCGGCATGGTCGCCATGAACGTGCGTATTGACCATGAAGTCGATTGCACCTCCTGCCGTCTCGGTAACGTGCGCCAGAAGGTCTTCGGCAAGCGGCGGCAAGCCATCGTCAATCATTGCGATATGACCGTCCCCAACAAGCACGGCCATGTTGCCGCCACCGAAGCCGCCTTTGGCCTCGACCATGAAGATGCCGGGTTCGATTTCGGAGGAACTGAACGTGATCTCGGCGTCCTGGGCGATTGCCAGCGACGCCAAGAGTAAAGGCAGAACGGCGAGCTTTTTCATCACTGTCTCCGGAAAGTTCGGGACGGTGATTGTATCTCAGAAATCGCTACTGGCGACCTGGAAACGAGAACTGCGCTTTTTCGCGAACACCGCCGGATGGCCAGCGCTGAGTAATCGTCTTGCGACGTGTATAAAAACGGACACTATCGGGACCGTAAGCGGACAAATCACCGAACATCGAGCGTTTCCAGCCGCCGAAGCTGTGATAAGCGACCGGCACCGGCAAGGGCACGTTGATCCCGACCATACCCACCTTGATATTGTCGGCGAAATAACGAGCCGCCTCGCCATCGCGAGTAAAGATACAGGTGCCGTTGCCGTATTCATGGTCATCGATCAATTGCATGGCCTGTTCTTCGGACTCGGCGCGCACGACGCACAAGACCGGCCCGAAAATTTCTTCCTGGTAAATACGCATATTCGCCGTTACGCGGTCGAACAGGCAGGGGCCGAGGAAAAAGCCGCCCTCATGGCCCGGTATCGTGAGGCTTCGACCGTCTGCGACAAGGTCGGCGCCTTCCTCAATGCCCAGGTCGACATAGCTACGCACTTTCTCGCAGTGTGCTTTCGTGACCAATGGACCCATGTGGTTGGCGTTGTCAGTTCCCGCCCCGACCTTGAGATTCGCAATTTCGCCCTGCAATTTGCCAACCACCGTGTCGGCGGTCTCATCGCCGACGCAGACGGCCACCGAAATCGCCATGCAGCGTTCTCCGCAGGAGCCGAATGCGGCACCCATCAGGGCGCTGACGGCATTGTCCACATCCGCATCCGGCATGACGATCGCGTGATTCTTCGCGCCGCCCAGGGCCTGTACACGCTTGCCGTTCTTCGTGCCGGTGCTGTAGATGTACTCGGCGATCGGTGTCGATCCGACAAAGCTGATCGCCTGGACGCGAGCATCATTGAGCAGGGTGTCCACCGCCTCCTTGTCACCATTAACAAGGTTGAACACGCCGTCGGGCAAGCCGGCTTCCTTCAAGAGGCGCGCGACGATCATGGGTGCGCTCGGGTCTTTTTCAGACGGCTTCAATACAAACGTGTTGCCGCAGGCGATCGCCATCGGGTACATCCACATCGGCACCATCGCCGGAAAATTGAACGGCGTGATGCCGGCGACGACACCGAGCGGTTGATGGTCGGACCAGCTGTCGATGCCGGGCCCGACGTTTCGCGAGTACTCGCCTTTCAGTAGCTCCGGGATGCCGCAAGCATAGTCGACTACTTCGACGCCGCGGCCGAACTCGCCCATTGCATCGTCCAGTACCTTGCCGTGCTCATCGGTTATGGCGGCAGCGATCTCGTCGGCGTGTTCTTCGAGCAATTGCTTGAAGCGAAACATGATGCGTGCGCGCCTGGCCGGCGGCGTGTTGCGCCATGCAGGAAATGCGGTTTCGGCCGCGGCGATTGCGCTCTCGACCGTCTGTTGTGAGGCCATGGCTACGTGCCGCGTCACCTGGCCGGTCGCCGGATTCGTGATCGGTTCCGGTCGGTTGTCGTCCGCGACATCCTGGCCATTGATAAAGTGGCCGACGACGTTCGCAACGTCGATCTTGCTGGCGGGTCTGGCGTTCATGGCGTCTCCGGGTCGTGTTTGCGCTTACTCAATCGTATCGAGGACGCGACGAATAGTCTCGAACGACTGTTGCATCTCATCCGGTTTGGAATTCAGGAATGGCGAGAACTGCAATATGTCCATGCCGTTGCGGATCACGAGATTTTCTTCCCAGAAGCATTTCTTGTGCGCCTCGCCGCCACGCGCGCCCGGCGCGCCGTCGCGAGGTGCCATCTCGATGGCGCCCATCAGGCCAAAGTTGCGCACATCAATAACGTGGTTGTGATCGGCGAATGAATGCAGCAGGTCTTCGAAGTGTTGCTCGAGTGAAGCGGCTTGTTCGAATGTGCCTTCCTCATCGTAGACGTCCATCGTGGCGAGCCCTGCAGCAGCGGCGACCGGGTGCCCCGAGTAAGTGTAACCGTGAAACAATTCGATCATATGCTCCGGCCCCTGCATGAACGCGTCGTAGATCACATCGCGAACGAGCACGGCGCCCATCGGGATAACCCCGTTGGTAAGACCCTTCGCCGTCGTAATGATATCGGGGCTTACGCCGAAGCGTTGCGCGCCGAAGGGTCGGGCGAGTCGTCCGAACGCGGCGATGACCTCGTCAAATATCAATAGGATGCCGTGTTTGTCGCAGATTTCGCGCAGTCGCTCCAGGTAGCCGACGGGTGGCGGCAGGACGCCCGTCGACCCGGCAACCGGCTCGACGATCACGGCCGCAATGTTGCTGCCATCGTGCAAAGCGCAAAGTCGTTCGAGGTCGTCGGCGAGGTGCGTGCCCCACTCGGGTTGTCCTCGAGTGAACGCGTTGTGTTCGAGGTCGAGCGTGTGCCGGATGTGATCAACGCCAGGAATCAGGTTGGGGCTGAATACTTTTCGATTAGGCACCATGCCACCGACCGACATGCCCCCGAAGTTGACGCCATGGTAACCGCGTTCGCGGCCGATAAGTCGCGTACGGTTTCCTTCACCCCTGGCGCGGTGATAGCCAAGCGCGATCTTTAAGGCCGTATCGACCGATTCGGAACCTGAATTGGTAAAGAAGCATTGCGTGAATCCTTCCGGTGCCATGCGCGTCACGCGGTCAGCCAACGCGACGGCTTTGTCATTGGTGACCTGGAATGTCATGCAATAGTCCAGCGTGGCGACTTGCTGTTGCACGGCCTCGACGATCTTCGGATGACAATGGCCCAAGCCGCTCGTCCAGAGTCCGGAAAAGGTGTCGTACAATTTCGAGCCGTCGCTGGCCGTGTAATAGTGGCCGGATGCGCCGTTTATCACTCTCGGCTTCTTCTTGAAATCACGATTGGCCGTAAAAGGCATCCAATACGCGTCGATGTCGGGCATTGCGGCGCTCATTCCTCGTACTCCGGTGGCGTCTATGGCAGGAGCCATGAGTGTACGCCCGCATAGCATTGTTAAACAATTGGTTATGTTGGTATTTGTAACTCATTGAATTTGAAAGGCACGGGGTGCAAAATGTTTATTAATAGTAAACAGTTAAAACGGAGTCACCCATGGACCAGCAAATCGGACGGCGCCTGCGGGAAGTGCGCGAACGTCTGTCGTTATCGCAACGCCAGCTGGCGCGCCAGTCTGGCGTCGCCAACGCAACCATTTCACAGATTGAAGCAAGCAAGCTCAATCCAACGGTCAGTATGTTGAAGCGCATACTCGACGGCATACCCATCAGTCTCGGCGAGTTCTTCGGCGACGAGTACGAGCAACGCGACAAAGTCTTTTTTCGTGCTGCCGACCTGACCGAAATAGCTGATGGCGGCGTTTCGTTCCGGCAGGTTGGTGCGAGCCTTGCTAATCGCGCGATTCAACTCATCCAGGAGTGTTACCAGCCCGGATCCGGAACGGGCAAGCACGCCATTACGCATGAAGGCGAGGAGTGCGGCATTATCCTGAACGGCCGGCTGGAAGTAACTGTCGGCGAGAAGACGGCCGTCCTGAAGAAAGGCGACGCCTACTATTTTAAAAGCAACCAGCCACACCAGTTTCGCAACCAGTGGAACGAGCCCTGCGAGCTGATTACCGCCTGTACGCCACCGACGTTCTGAAGATTAGGTATTTATACGCTGGCAAACCGGCGTCCATTAGTGGCACAGTGTCAGCCTCGAAGTTACCCAACGCAGCAGGAAGAGAATGAGCCAGTTCGGCACAGAATTTTGCGATCATATTTCGATCGTACGTTACCTCGACGGTGCGTGGCAGGCGCCGTCACTCCAGCCACTAGCGCCCTTGTCGATGCATCCGGCAGCGCACGTATTTCACTATGCCAGCAGCTGTTTCGAGGGCTTCAAAGCCTATCGATGGACGGATGGCAGGGCGCGCGTATTCAGGCTGCATGACCATGTCGCGCGAATGCAGAAGAGCGCGGCGTCATTACGCCTGCCGATACCCGATGCGGCCATGCTGGCGACTATGGTGACGGACCTGGTTGCGCATCAGGTGAAAGACATACCGGAACCGCCAAGCTCTCTTTACCTGCGACCTACGCTGATCGGCACGCTGGAAAATATCGGCGCTGCGGCAGCACCATCGACAGAGGCGACGTTGTTCGTACTGGCTTCGCCGGTCGGTGATTACTTCGCGGGTGGCGCGGCGACGTTGAAATTGCTGGTCGAAGACAAGCGAGCAAGGACAACGGAGCAACTCGGGAGCACAAAAACGGGCGGCAACTATGCGGCGGCGCTCGGTCCAACGCTCGAGGCCAAGGAGAAGTACGGCGTGGATCAGGTGCTGTTTTGTCCGAACGGCGATGTCCAGGAAACGGGAGCAGCGAATTTCCTCCTGATCAGCGATGACGAGATCATCACGAAGCCGCTCGATACCTCTTTCCTGCATGGCATGACGCGCGATTCGATCCTCAAACTGGGTGCCGACCTCGGCTATACCGTCAGCGAGAAGAATTTTACCGTTGCCCAACTGCTGGAGTGGGTGACGACGTATGAGGCAACCTTATCCGGGACCGCTGCGTGCCTGTCGCCTGTTGGAACGCTCGTGTACGAGGGCAAGGAAATAACGGTGCGCGATGGCAAACCGGGTGCGAATACCGCGAAGCTGCAGAAGGCGCTGCAGGATATTGAGTACGGGCTCGTGCACGATACGCATGGATGGTTGACGGAAGTCGGGTAGCCGGCGGGCCCTAGTCAGATAGCCTTCGAGAAACGGTTGTCGTTTTCAGACTGATCGATATAACGGTCGAAGACCATCGCGATGCTTCTGAGCAACAATCGGCCTTTTTGCGTAATGGCGATGCCCGCTTCATTGAGCTCGATAAGATCGTCGTCGGCGAGCGGCGCCAGTCGCTTTATCTCGGTTGCGAAGTAGCGACGAAAGTCGATGTCGTGCTTGGCCCCGAATTCGTCAAATGACAGGCTGTCGTAACACATCAAGGCCTGGATGACGTCTGCACGCAAAAGGTCGTCATCGTCGACCTCGATGCCTTTGCGTATCGGCAGCTCGTCATTTTCGATCAGAGCCTCGTATTCCATGGTCGTAATCGCGTTTTGTGCGAACAGGTTGCCAATGTTGCCGATTCCACTGACGCCCAGGGAGACCAGGTCGCATTGCCGGTGAGTCGAGTAGCCCTGGAAGTTGCGTTGTAGCGTGCCGTTGCGACGTGCCGCGACGAGCTCGTCGCCGGGCAAGGCAAAATGGTCCATGCCGATATAGATATAACCAGCGGTGCAAAGCTTGTCGATCGTGTTGCGCAGCAGCTCCAGCTTGGTCTCGGGCGCCGGAATGTCCGCGTCGTTGATCATGCGCTGGCCCTTGAAGCGCTGCGGCAAATGCGCGTAGTTATAGACTGCGAGCCTGTCCGGTTTCATGTCGATGACGACATCAAGCGTCGTGCTGAAACTCGCGACAGTTTGATGCGGCAGCCCGTAGATGAGATCGAACGAGATCGATCCGAAGCCCGACTCAACCGCGCTTTGCACGAGATCACGAACTTCGTCGGGCGTCTGGGCACGATTGACCGCTTCCTGTACGTCGGAATCGAAGTCCTGGATGCCAAGGCTCAGCCGGTTGAAGCCAAGTTCTGCGAGATGCCGAATTCGGTCGGCATCGACGGTCCTGGGGTCCACCTCGATCGAAAATTCGCGATTCTCGCTGTTATCGAAATTAAAAGCGGCACGCAAGTGAGCCATCAGGTCGCTCAGCTGGTCGCAGTCGAGGTACGTCGGCGTGCCACCGCCAAAATGCAATTGCTCTATCTTGCGTTTCCGATCGAAAAGCGCCGCCTGCATGTCGATCTCACGGTAGAGCATTTCGAGGTATCGATCGACACGCGCCTGGTTGTGCGTGACGATCTTGTTGCATCCGCAGTAATAACAGAGCGAATGACAAAACGGGATGTGAACATAGAGCGACAACGGTACGCCGCTCTCATTGCTTGCGATGGCGTGCCGTCTGTAGTCGTCGGCGGTCACGCGCTCACTGAACTGCAGCGCAGTGGGGTACGAGGTGTAACGCGGCCCACGGCCGCCGTAGCGAACGATCAGGTCAGTATCGAAGCAGACACCGGTCAGGCCTGACGAAAGGTCTTTGTCGCTAATCATGGTTACAAATCGTCCTCGATTTCAGTGCGCGCCGACATGGGTAATTGCCGAAATTCGATTGCGGTCAGGCACGCCGCAATGCGTGCACCAGGTATAGCGCCACCGTGAACAACAGCATGGCGACCGCCTGGTGTGTCGCCCCCAGGATGACGGGTACGGCCAGCAGCAGCGTAGCGATACCGAGGGCGACCTGCAATACGGCGGTATGCAACAGGGCATTAACAGCTGGCCGGGCACGTCTCGGCAAATCGGCTTTACGTGCCTGGAACCAGTAGAGGACGATCACCGTAAACGTCGTGATAGCGAGCCAGCGGTGATCGAACTGCACCGTCGTCAGATTATCGAAGAAATTTCGCCATACGGGCTCGAGTGCCATCAGCCCCGGCGGCAACCAGTAATCGCCCATCATGGGGAAGGTATTGTAGATCTTGCCGGCCTTGAGTCCGGCAACAAAACCGCCGGAGATGATGGTCACAGTTGTCAGTGCTGCGACGCCGAGCGTTCTGCCGTACCAGGGATGCCGGGAGGCCGTTTCGGGGGCCGGAAACAACAAGGACATTGCCACCCAGAACATGTAAGCATAGATCAGAAATGCCGCAACCAGGTGTGCGGTCAGGCGGTACTGGCTGACCTGCGGAACGTCAATCAGGCCGCTCTTGACCATATACCAGCCGAGCAGCCCTTGCAGGCCGCCCAGAATGAACATCAGCAAATACTTGGGCCATTCGTGTTTCCGAATGTAGCCCTTGATGAAAAAGACAACGAAGGGGACCAGGAAGACGACGCCGATGGTACGCCCCAACAAGCGATGCAGGTATTCCAGCCAGAAGATACCCTTGAACGCCTCGACGCCCATGTGTGCGTTCTTTTTTTGAAACTCGGGCGATTGCTGGTACAAGTCAAATACGCGTTGCCACTCCGCGTCGCTCAGAGGCGGCAAAATACCCATCAGCGGCCGCCAGTCGACCATCGATAAGCCGGACCCTGTCAGTCGCGTGAAGCCGCCCAGAACGACCATCGCAAACACGAGCCCGCAACACAGTAGTAGCCAGATCGCGACCGCACGATCGTGCGCTTGTTTTTCCACGTCATCATCCATCTAAAGGAGTGCCTGCCGGTTGCGGCACCTGGCCAGCGATATTAGCAGTCCGAGCAGCAGCATGGCAGCTAGCCGGTTGCAGGCGACCGCGCGACGGTGAATCGGCCGGTCAAAACATACATCCGACTTGCGCCATAATCGTTGCTGACAGAGGGCCGCAAACTACAGGTCTGCGCAGGTTGCCGTCAATGCGCAGATGTCCGTCTTTGCCTGTATCAAGACGGGTGGAGTTACGTGCTAATCTGCCACCGTGGGTATTGACGACTGCAATAACATCATGGATTTCCGGCGAATTGCCCGTCGTCGGCTTCCAGCTCCGGTATTTCACTACCTGGACGGCGGCGCCGATGATGAATGGACACTCGGTCGGAACACGAATGCTTTTGACGATTATGAGTTGCTGCCGTCGCAACTGTCTGACGTCAGCAGCATAGACCTGAAGTCGACACTGTTCGGTCAGGCGGTGGACTGGCCCGTCATGATTGCGCCGACCGGAGCATCAAAGTTGTTTCACGGTGTTGGCGAGCCTGCCGTGGTTCGCGCGGCCGACAAGTTCGGCATGATGTACAGCTTGTCGACACTCGGTACGACGACGATCGAGGATGCAGCGGATGCGGGCCAATGTCCAAAAATGTTCCAGGTTTATGTCTTCAAGGATCGAGGTCTCACAAAAGACTTCATCGATCGCAGCAAGGCGAAAAACTACGCTGCGTTGTGCCTTACGGTTGATACGCCGCTGGCGGGCAACAGGGAACGCGATATCGTTTACGGCATGTCGGCACCGCCCAGGTTCAAGTGGCGCAGCGCCATCAGCTATGCACAACACCCCGGCTGGCTCTATCGCGCCCTCGTACGCAAGGATCTCGATCTGGTCAATATTACGAGTAGCGACGCCGGTGCGAAGATCGATAGCGGCGTGGTCGAATACATCAACAGCCAGTTCGATCGCTCGTTGACATGGAGGGATGTCGAGTGGCTGGCGGGCAAATGGGACGGGCCGCTGGTCATCAAGGGCGTACAAACCGTCGACGACTGCCGCAAAGCCGCGAACTCGGGAGCGACCGCCGTGATGCTATCGAATCATGGCGGTCGTCAGCTCGAATCAGCGCCGGCACCGGTTGACTGCATCGCCAAAGTTGCGGATGCCTTGCACGATCGCCTGGAAATCATCTGTGATGGCGGCATCCGGCGCGGCACGCATATTGTCAAGGCGCTCGCACTCGGTGCGAGTGCCTGCAGTATTGGTCGCGCCTACCTGTATCCGCTCGCGGCCGGCGGTCAGGCCGGAGTAGAACGCGGGCTCACGTTATTGCGCACTGAACTCGAGCGCACGATGGCGCTGCTTGGTTGCAATCGTGTCGACAAACTGGGCGAGCGTTATATTCAACGCCGGACATGATCGGGTAGCGCAATATCGCGTGAAATAGCCCGCAATTGCGGGTACCATTTCTGAAGCCCCGACCACTATGGCGTGGCGTTCAGAACGTCCCTCGGGGCGACGAGAAAGGTAAGAGGTAGTTATGTCTGGCGAAAGAGTTACAGGAACTGTCAAGTGGTTCAATGACGATAAGGGATTCGGTTTCATCGAGCGTGAGGGTGGGGCGGACGTCTTTGTTCATCACACCGCGATTCAGATGGAAGGATTCAAAACCCTCAAAGAGGGGCAAAAAGTCACAATGGAAGTGACGCAAGGACAAAAAGGGCCGCAGGCCGAAAACGTAATTGCTGACTAGGTTGTTCTTGCAGTGAGCGCTTGGCGGGTCGCCAATCGCCGTTGACGTCGTCGCTTGAGTATTGCAGCGAGGCGAATGTGCAAATCGGCCGCCAGCCAATGGCGGCCCGCACGTATGTGCGATAGAACAAGACGACTACGTGAAACTTAGAATCAAAGACAACGCTATACGATTGCGCCTCACGCGTGGCGAGGTCGAGATTTTGCGCGAAACGGGCGTCTTGGCCGCGAAGACGGGGTTCCCGGGAGGCAGGGAATTCCGCTACCGGGTTGAAAGTAGTCCGGCCAGCGTCAAGCCGGCGGCGTTCTTTTCCGACAACGCGATTGCAGTTCGCTTGCCCGAAACTGCGGTCCTCGCGTGGGCCACCACCGAGCAGGTGTCGCTGCTCGGCGAGCAAGTGCTGGACGACGGTGAAACCTTGCAGATCCTCGTAGAAAAGGATTTCGCGTGCCTGGCACCCAGGGAGGGCGAGGACGAATCGGACATGTTCCCACACCCAGGTGCCGATACGGACCATTGTTGATGGCGGCACCCCGGTATGCGCGAATATATCCCGAGACCGTTCGTTTCCTCGAGCAACTGGCCGCCAATAATAACCGCGAGTGGTTCAATGAAAACAAGCGTCGCTATGAGGAAGACGTCCTCGATGTAGCTCTGCGGTTTATTCAATCCATGCAGGATCCGCTTGCCCGCATAGCGCCACATTTCCTTGCCTCGCCGACACGTGTCGGCGGCTCGCTCATGCGCGTTTACCGTGACACGCGATTCTCTAAAATCAAGATTCCGTACAAGACCAACATCGGTATCCAGTTTCGCCATGAAATGGCGAAAGATGTGCACGCACCGGGCTACTACGTACACATAGCGCCGGACGAAGTCTTTATCGGTGTTGGGATGTGGCGACCGGACTCTGATCCATTGCGCGCTATTCGGAATCGTATCGTGGCCAAGCCTGCCGAGTGGCAGCGAGTTACAGGCGATCGCGCGTTCAAGCGGCTTTTTGCTCTGGGCGGCGAGTCGCTGCTGCGGCCGCCACGCGGCTTTGACAAGGACCACGAGCATATTGATGATATTCGGCGCAAAAGTTTCATCGCGGTCAGGCCGCTTAAGACGAGCGACTGTCTAAAACCGCAGTTTCAGCGCACCGTTGAGACGTCATTCAAGACGGCAGAGCCGTTCATGCGCTTTCTTTGCAAGGCTGTTGGCGTCAGGTTTTAATCGTTTTTTTCAGTTCACTCAACAACAGCGCCGGATCCGGCCGGTCTGATACTTGCTTCGACAACTCGGTAAATCGAATGATGCCAGCCGCATCGACGACGAGGGCCGTCGGCCAAACGGTGTCGCTTCCGTATTCCCTGTTGTAGTCGCTCGGTACGCCGGTCTTCTGTAACAGTCCCAGCTGCTCGGTAACCACAAGAGAATCGTCCAGCCAGAATTCAAACTCCACTTCGAAAAACTGCGCGACCCGACGCGTGGTTTCAAGCGGTTTAGGGGTGAGGAGTACGAGCTTGGCACCGAGATCGATAATGTCCTTGTAATGTTTCGTGAGATCCTTGACTTGCGTGCTGCAGAACGGGCACCAGTTTCCGCGCACGAAAAGTATGACAGTCGGTGAGCCGTGAAGACCCGTTGACCGAACAGGGTCGCCGTGCTCATCGACAGCGTGAAAATCGGGCAGCGGCGAGCCGGGTTTGAGCTGCGCCGGAATCGGCCGCCGGGCACGCTTGCCCACCCAGATCCAGGCTCCCAGCAGCACAATGATTACGCCAATCGTGATTATCGGTATCGCATTCGGCATGCGCTCAAGTATCGCCCTGCAGTGGACGTAGACACAAGGTACGATTTGTGGATACTGACTCGACCCGAAGCTTTTGAAGTCAATCTCTACAACGATGAGCACCGTGGCGAGCAATCCAATCATCTGGTCACCCGGTGCGGATCGTGTGCAGGCATCGGCCATGTACCGATTCATGCGGGAGGCCGGGTTTGACGATTTCGACTCGCTGTATGAATGGTCGGTGACGGACGCGCCTGCGTTCTGGGAGGCCGTTTGTGAGTTTTGCGCCATACACTTCGACAAGGCAGCCGACCAGATCCTGCGGCGTCCCGACACTATTATGGATGCCGGCTGGTTTGACGGCAGTCAGCTGAACTATGCGGCCAATTTGCTACGCAATGGCGGTGACGGTGCGGCGATTATTTTTGTCGGTGAGAACGGCGCGCGGCGCGAGTTAAGCCACGACGATCTACGGGCTGCTGTTGCCGCAATTGCCGCGGGCCTGAAAGCGGTCGGTATCGGTAAAGGCGATCGGGTCGCCGGATTTCTACCAAACTGCCCGGAAGCGGTCATCGCGATGCTGGCGACAGCCAGCCTGGGCGCAATATGGTCGTCGTGTTCGCCGGATTTTGGCGTTAACGGCGTTGTCGATCGTTTCGGCCAGATCAGGCCCAGGGTCTTGTTTGCGCCGAACGGCTACTATTACAACGGCAAGACCTGCGATACGCGGCCTGTCGTTGACAGCGTCGTTGAAAAAATACCGGAAATCGAACACGTCGTGGTCTTACCGTTTGTCAATGATCTGCCCGTAACACTGTCGACGAGCCGCGCCGTCACCTGGAGCGACTTTTCGGTCGAAGGTTCGCCGCTGGATTTCACGCCTGTCGACTTCGATCACCCGCTGTACATCATGTTTTCATCGGGTACGACAGGTGTGCCGAAATGCATCGTGCACGGCCACGGCGGATCGTTGTTGCAGCATATGAAAGAACACGTCCTGCACACAGACATCGGCGCGCGGGATCGTTTGTTCTATTTCACAACCTGTGGCTGGATGATGTGGAACTGGCTGGTCAGCGGACTTGCGACGGGCGCCACGCTCGTGCTCTTCGACGGCTCGCCGTTTTATAAGGACGGGCGCATTCTGTGGCAAATGGCCGAGAAAGAGCGCGTCACGGTCTTCGGTACGAGCGCAAAATACATCTCGGCACTGGAGAAGGCCGGCGTTCGTCCCGGTGACGAGTTCGACCTCCCGGAGCTGCGCGCGCTACTGTCGACCGGATCGCCACTGGCACCCGAGAGTTTCGACTACGTGTACGATGCGATCGGCGCCGATCTGCAACTGGCCTCGATCTCCGGCGGAACCGACATAGTGAGTTGCTTCGCTCTGGGCAACCCGGTGTTGCCCGTGCGACGCGGCGAACTGCAATGCCGCGGTCTCGGGATGGCTGTCCAGATATTCAATGAGGAAGGCAGGGCTGTGGTCGGAGAACACGGCGAACTCGTGTGCACCCAGCCGTTTCCATCGGCTCCGGTCGGCTTCTGGGACGATGCGGATGGCTCCCGGTACCGCGCCGCGTACTTTGAGCGCTTTCCCGGCGTTTGGGCACACGGCGATTTCGCCGAGCTTACCGAGCACGGCGGCATTATTATTCACGGGCGCTCTGACGCTGTCCTCAATCCCGGCGGTGTCCGGATCGGCACGGCGGAAATCTATCGCCAGGTCGAGAAGCTCGACGAGATCGTCGAGAGCATCGCGATCGGGCAACACTGGGGCGACGATGTCCGTGTCGTGTTGTTCGTGATCGTGAGGGACGGCATCGTGCTGGACGAGTCGCTCAAAGTACGCATCAAGAGCGTTATCCGGGAGAATACGACACCCCGTCACGTGCCGGCCAAGATTGTCGCGGTCCCGGAAATTCCACGCACGAAGAGCGGCAAGATAGTCGAGCTGGCCGTGCGCTCGGTCGTGCATGGAGAGGCTGTGAAAAACACCGACGCCCTTGCCAATCCCGACGCACTGGCCTATTTCGCCGACGTACCCGAACTCAGCGAAGACTGAAGCTCATGCCGCAAAGCGAAATGCTGGGAATCGAAGTGGTGCGCGGGCAGGTGCTGCCGGAATGGATCGATATCAATAATCACATGAATGTCGCGTACTACGTTTTGGCGTTCGACCAGGGCGTCGACCATCTCTGGACTCGCTTTGGCATTAGTGATGAGTACATCGAGGATCATCGTAACTCGACGTTTGCCGTCGAATCGCATATCACCTGGCAACGCGAGATATCGGAGGGCGAGCCGTACATCGTCACGTCGCAAATTCTCGCCTACGACGACAAACGTATTCACCAGTTCATGCGCATGTATCATGCAAACGAAGGCTACCTCGTGGCGACGGCCGAGTGGATGAATTTGCATGTCGATCTGGACGTGCGTCGCGTGGCACCATGGCCGACGCGGATTCGCGAGCGCATCGCGGAGTATGCGGCGGAGCAGGGCGAGCAACCCTGGCCTGACGAGGCGGGAAAGAAAATGCACATAGAAAAACCCTTGTTTACGGCAAAGGTGGATATGGAATGAGCGGAAAGTACCTGTTGGCCATCGACCAGGGCACCAGTAGCAGTCGTACGGTAATCTACAACCATCGCGCGGAAGTCCTGAGCAGCGCGCAGCAGGAATTCCCGCAGATCTATCCCGAGCCCGGTTGGGTCGAGCACGATCCGGAAGCGATCTGGGCGTCTGTTGCAGCCGTCACGCGACAGGCGATGCAGAAGTTAAACGCAGTCGCTGCCGACATTTCGGCCATCGGCATCACCAACCAGCGTGAAACCACGGTCATCTGGGATCGGGAAACCGGTAAGTGTGTTCACAATGCCATCGTCTGGCAGGACCGGCGCACAGCGGCCTACTGTCAGGCGCTGAAGAACGACGGGCTCGAATCGAAAGTCACCGAAAAGACCGGATTGCGACTCGACCCCTACTTTTCGGGCACAAAGATCGCCTGGATTCTCGATAACGTCGACGGCGTGCGGCAACGTGCTGAGTCCGGGAAACTGGCCTTTGGCACGATAGACAGTTTTCTCCTGTGGCGGCTGAGCGGTGGTCGCGTGCACGCGACCGACGCGACCAATGCGTCGCGCACGCTGCTGTTTAATATTCACACGCAAGACTGGGATGATGAACTGCTGGAGTTGCTCTCGGTTCCCCGCGCAATGTTGCCGGACGTGCGCGACTGCGCTGCCGACTACGGCGTGGCGAACGATGCTTGCCTGGGGGGTGAGGTGCCGGTTTGCGGCATTGCGGGTGATCAGCAGGCAGCCCTGATCGGGCAGGCCGGTTTTGATTACGGAATGACCAAGAGCACCTACGGAACGGGTTGTTTCGTAATCGCCAATACGGGCGACAAAGCCTTGCATTCCGACAACCAGTTACTGACAACGATCGCCATGCGAATTGATGGTGATGTCACTTACGGCTTGGAAGGCAGCGTGTTCGTTGCCGGCTCGGCTATGCAGTGGTTACGCGACGAATTGCGCATCATCGATTCGGCACCCGAGTCGGAAGCTATCGCGACAAGCACCGGTATCGTTACGGATGTACACGTCGTGCCCGCTTTCGCCGGTCTCGGGGCACCGTACTGGGATCCCGACGCCCGTGGCGCCATCCTGGGGCTGACACGCGGCAGCGGCCGCAACGAAATCGTAACCGCGACGCTGCAATCGGTCGCGTACCAGACACATGATTTGATAGAGGCCATGTCCGATGATGGCATCGAGCCGAGCGTAATCCGCGTGGACGGCGGTATGGTCGCGAACAACTGGTTCCTGCAATTCCTTGCCGATGTTCTCGACATTCCGGTCGAACGACCCAAGAACGTCGAGTCAACGGTACTGGGCGCGGCGTACCTGGCGGGCTACCGGGCCGGGGTGGTCAGGTCGCCCGGTGAATTGTCGACATTGTGGGAACGCGACGAGATATTTCAGCCGTCGATGAGCAGCCCACAGCGAGAAAGCCTGCTGCAGGGCTGGCGGGATGCCGTAAATCGTGTTCGAAACCCGGACTAGCGCTTTGTTGCGTGCGCGTCAGAAGATCGGCAAGTATCGAATTCTCGGCCGTATTTCGTCGGGTCCGTTAGCGACTGTCTATCGCGCCCACGACACGATTCAGAACATCAAGGTCGCGCTCAAGATTCCGAAAGCCGACGACGATCAGGGGCGAAAAGAATTCCTGCACGAGGTGCGCGTAGCGACCAAGCTCAAGCATCCGAATATCTTGTCGGTCCTCAATGCCAGTTATATCGACGGCCATTTTGTCATCGCCATGGAACTGGGTGAACAATCACTCGCCGATCGCATCGAACGTCGGACGTCAACAGCGCGGGCGCTGGACCTGGCGGGGCAGGGGCTCGCTGCTTTGGCACACGCGCATGATCACAAAATTATTCACTGCGACATCAAGCCGGAAAATTTCATTCTGTTTCCCGGCAACCAGCTCAAGCTTGCCGATTTCGGCTTTGCAAAACTCAGCCTGCGAACACTCAAGGCTTCCGGGTCGGGCACCATCGATTACATCGCGCCTGAACAGGCGATGGGCCGTCCCAAGTTCCAGTCCGATGTGTTCTCGATGGGACTCGTTCTGTACCGAATGTTCTCCGGCAAACTACCCGAGTGGCCATTCGACTGGCCACTGGCCGGCTATGACACGCTGAGCGCGCGTGTACGGCCCGAGCTGATTGAAGTGCTCAGGAAAGCGATTCAGCTCGATCCGGGCAAGCGTTATCGCGATGCCGTGCAAATGCAGGCGGATTTCCTGCGCGCTCACAGTCATGCCCGCAAGCAGAAACGGCCCAAAGCGAAAAACGGCAGCCGCCGCGGACCGTCCTGGCGGCAAATGCAATGGCGTGAGTTTCAACGAAAATTCCGAAAAACCCTGGAAACGCACCACCATTGTCGTCGTTGCGAAGGGCCGGTGTCAGAAAGTATGCAGGCCTGCCCCTGGTGCGGCTTCGATAACCCGGCGCGCGGGTCGGAGTCCAGGATGCCCTCCAGCTGTCCCCGCTGCGAACGCGGCGTCAAGAACGACTGGGATTACTGCGCCTGGTGCTACGGGCCGGGCTTTGTCGAGGAATCCGCGCGCAAATACCCGGACAAACGCTACTCGGTGCGTTGCGCCAATACGCGTTGTCGTGGCCCGCTGATGCCGTTCATGCGCTATTGTCCATGGTGCAGAATGAAGGTTCGGCGCCCATGGAAGCTCAAGGGCAGCCGGCAATCATGCCGCGCCTGTGGCTGGGGTATAGCGCGCGATTTCTGGAATTACTGCGCCTGGTGCCGGGAACCGGTGCAGCGCGAGTAAGCGCAAGATAAGGACAACCGATGCCGAAAGGAATTGAGGAGATCGTGTTGCTGGATGCGGCCTTCGAGCCGCAGCAGATCCAGGTCGATGTCGCGGGTGGCGTCGCCGTCGCGTACTCCTGTCGGGAACCGGGCAAAGAAACCGAGAATGAAGACTCTGTTGCGGTCATTCCTTACGGCCCCGCTGCCGCCGTACTCGTGGTCGCCGATGGCGCAGGCGGGCTGCCGGCCGGCAAGCGGGCGTCGCTAACGGCCATTACCACCCTTGCAGAATCGTTGCGCACCGCGATGGAGCGGACCGTGATACTGCGCACGGCGATTTTGAATGGCATCGAGGCGGCTAACGAGGCGGTATTGGCGCTGGCCAATGGCTCGGCGACGACCATGACCGTCCTTGCGATCGAAGGCCGCCAGGCGCGCTCCTATCAAATCGGCGATTCCGAGGCGATCGTCGTGGGCCAGCGAGGCCTGATCAAGCTGCAAACCACGGCGCATTCGCCCACCGGATTCGCGGTGGAAGCCGGTTTTCTGGATGAGCGCGAGGCGCTGCATCATGCGGAGCGTCACCTGGTATCGAACTTCCTTGGAACCAATGACATGCGCATCGATGTTGGTGCCCTCGTCAAGCTCAACCTGCGAGACACGATTATGGTGGCCAGCGACGGTTTGATGGACAATGTGCATGTGGAGGAAATCGTAGACTGCATTCGCAAGGGACCGCTCGATGATGCGGTCAGTAGCACGGTCGATCTGGCCCGGCAACGCATGGCTGCGGCGCGCGACGGCCAACCGAGCAAACCAGACGACCTGTCATTGATTCTCTTCCGGAAGCCGAATCACGACGCCGCGTAGCGTAATCAAGGACTTGAGAGTTGATCGCAGTCGGGACGCATATTATCGTCATTGCTGCGGAACATAACCCACATACGGCGCTCAAACGTATGAATAGCTGACAAAAACTGACGATTTGACCGTCGCCCTGTCCCGAGAGGCTGAAGATCATGCAGCAAACCCATGCAAACCGTGTACGAACATCATTGCCCAGAGCGTGCATCGCGATTGCGGCCTACGCCATTCTCATGACCGGATGCGCGTCGGTCAGCATGAGCGGCGGCAGTAGCGGCGGCAGTTCCGGTGGTGGCGGCGTCAGCCTGCCCGGCGGATCCTCGGGCGGCAGCAGCGGTGGCGAATCCTCGGGTGGCAGCAGCGGTGGCGGATCCTCGGGCGGCGGCATGCCCGGTGGTTCCTCGGGCGGCAGCAGCGGTGGCGGTTCCTCGGGCAGCGGCATGCCCGGAGGATCATCGGGTGGCGGCATGGAAGGTGGTTCATCCGGGAGTCCCCCCGGTGGTTCGTCCGGTGGCTCGGGCGGATCTGGCGGCAGTGCGGGTCCCATGGACAGTATCGAAATTCCCGGCGGCGACGGTGGTGGCGGGAGTGACTGCAACGATGGCGGCGTTTCGGGCGGCGGCATCGGCGGCGGCATGGGCTGCGACCAGGCGGGTGACGTAGGGCAGTTCCCCGGCGGTGACGCCGAGCGTGCCGAGCGACTGGGTGAGGAGCTGGACGAATCCGTCGGCGACTTCGACGAAGTGCTGATGGAAGAACAACGCGAAATTGAAACGGTAAGCCGAAACACCGAAGGCTACGGCACCGGCTCCGGCGGCAAATCCGGTGGCGGTATCAGCCTGGGCGAACAGGCTGCCGGCGCGCAAGGTGGCGCCAGCGGTGGTGCGGCAGGTGGCGGTGGCGGCGGCGGTGCCGCGCAGCAAAGTGACCCGCTTGCCGGCATGAGTGACAGCGAGATCGAAAAACGTACGCCGGATGATATATCGGTCATCATGGACGACGACATCGTCGCCAAGCAGTTGCGAGAAGCGGCGCTGGCAGAAGAGGATCCTGTGTTGCGTGAACGCCTCTGGGAAGAATACCGCAAGTACAAGGGAATGTAAGAGGTTGTATAGCGCTTTATGAGCAGGATATCGCTACTAGTAATTTTTTTGTGCCTGGCCTGCACGGGCTGTTCCGTCAATGAGGTCGTCGTTGCCGAGGAGACAGAGCTCGTCGTGGCCGAGACGCCGGTCGACGAAGCGATGTTGCTCGATATCGGTATCGTTGAATTTGCGCCTGGCATCGCAGCCGACAATGATCCGCAGAAGACGCGAGTCTTCCCGGAAATCCGCAACGCCGAAACCCGGTTTCTGGCTTACCATCTGAAAACGACGTTGCAGGGCACCGGGCATTGGGGTGCCGTTCGCGTCGTTCCGTCGCGCAGCGCTTTCACCGACGTCGTCGTTAGCGGCGAAATCGAGGAATCGGACGGCGAGTACATCGTATTGAATGTCTCGGTCGATGACGCGGCGGGCCGGCACTGGTTTAACCGGACTTACGAGACACAGACCGGCATGACCTCGTATTCGGAACGCCGAGATCGCCGACGCGACCCGTACCAGAAAGTGTTTAACGACATCGCAAACGACCTGCAGGAATACGTGGCGCTGTTGCCGCCGAAGCAATTGCAGCAGACGCGGCAGATTTCGGAACTGCAGTTTTTTGCGGACATGTCGCCACTGGCCTATGGCGAGCATTTGCAATTGGGCGAGGATGGCCTGGTTAATATCAATCGCTTGCCAGCAGAAAATGACCCGGCCGTGATGCGCCTGCGTCAAATTCGGGAGCGCGATCGCCTCGTCGTCGACACCCTCAACGAACACTACGCCAATTTTTATTACGGCATCGCCATTCCCTATCGGAGCTGGCGCAAGAATGCTCGCCAGGAGTCCATTAACTTCCGCGAAGTCAAACGTTCGGCGCGCATGCAGGCGTTGGTGGGCGTGGTTGTCCTCGCCGGCTCGTTGGCCATTGATACGAACAGTTCGGGAAGCAGCCGGACCCGACGCGTGAATCGCGGCCTGCAGAACATGGGAATCTACGAGGGCTTCAATCGCATAGTGGGCGGATTTCAGCGCAATAGCGAGGCCAGCTTGCACCTCGACGCGATTTCAGAGTTGTCCGAATCGTTTGGTGCGGAAGCAGCGCCGATGGTGGTCAACATCGCGGGAGAGGAGCGGCGACTTACAGGCACCGCGGCCGCACAATACGAAAGCTGGCGCCGACTATTGAAGGAAATTTACGAGGCGGAAACTGGGTTCAAACAGGACGTCGATGTTGCGGCGCCGAAGCGCACGGCGGAAGCCACTCAGTAACATGGGCAGCCACCTATCCGCGCACGATGCTTGAACTCAGCAAAGGTATCCAGCTAGCCGATAGATACACACTGGACCGCCACCTCGGCGGCGGCGGCGAGGCGCAAACGTGGCTCGCGAAAGACCGGCTGACGGGCGCGGCGGTCGCTTTGAAGATTGCCGGTAACGCACCCGGCGCTGCGCGGCGGCTGCACACCGAATGGCAAACCAATATCCGACTGATGCACGCGCACATCGCACGCGTGTTCGAGTTTCACGACGAAGACGATAGTGCGTTCTACGCACAGCAGTTCATCGATGGTCCCGACCTGGGGGAGCTCAGCGGCAAGCCCGTGGAGCAGGTGATGGCGCCGATCGGCCTGATCGCCGATGCGCTGCGCTATGCACATGGCAAGGGCATCGTGCACCGGGATATCAAGGCGTCCAATATTCTGCTCGATCGAAATGGTGCGCCGTATCTGGCCGACTTCGGCGTGTCGCAAACGATTGGCTCGCAGAGCGACAGTGGATCGCTCATTGCACAAAGTCCGCAGTCGCTGGCGGGCGACCCGGCACAGCCATCGGATGACATTTTTGCGTTGGGTGGTTTGATCCATGAGCTGGTCAGCGGCCGTTCGCCGTATTCATCGTCGGACACCGCGAACGAAATCAGGAATGCCACGCCGCAACCGTTGCGCGCGCCCGACGGCTCCGACGTGCCGCAAGCGCTGCAAACGCTGGTTGCCAGTATGCTCGACAAGGATTCGGCGAATCGACCGGATGCCGAGCAGGTGGTGTCGGCGTTGCGGGCAGCGGGTTTTGCACCCGGGCCGGCAAAAATAAAATATGCGCCGCGAGCCGCC
>JABDNG010000066.1 GCA_013001045.1 Woeseiaceae bacterium
TGTCGATATTTCCGGTGCCAGCGACCAGCTCGATGCAACCAAAGCGGCGCTCGCTGCCAATCTGCCGGTCGCACTGGTCATCGTGTTCTTGTTGCTGGTTGCGATTTTCAGGCACTGGGGATACCCGTTGCTGATTATGACGACGATCCCGTTGGGTATGGCCGGCGGAATCGTCGGACTTGCTGTGCTGAACCTGGTCGGCGCGGTGTTGGCCTGGCTGGGTCTGGGCAGCCTGCACCAACCGTTCGATATGATCTCGATGCTGGGTTTCCTGATCCTGATGGGTACGGTCGTCAACAACCCTATTCTTATCGTCGATCGTGCGATGCAACACATGAATACTGGAAGCCCGTCGGCCATCGATGCGGTTCGCGAGGCCGTCGCATCTCGCCTGCGACCCATCGCGATGTCGACGTTGACGACGATCTGCGGCCTTTCTCCGCTGGTGTTCATCCCCGGTGCCGGAACAGAACTGTATCGCGGTGTCGGCGCGATCGTACTGTTCGGCATATTCGGTGCAGCGCTCGTCTCGGTTACGATGCTGCCGGCGTTGACGATTTCAGTGCTGGAGTGGAACGACCGCCGCAAAGCGTCTGCCGCCGAGCAATTAGGCGCGCCCGTGCCTTGAGCAACAACGCGATGCAAAGGGTGGCTCACCCAATAGGAACACCGCGCCAACCGATGAGACGATCGTTCTAACAGTGAGGCAGACCGGTTCGCGGCAAATTGGCTAAAGCCGATTTGTCGCACCTCGAACGAACCACTGACACACGTGTTTTCAGTCCGCTGTCTTGGACGCCTCGATCGATTGGGTGCGCATGCGGCGATCGAGTACCGGCACGAGCCACGGTGCGAATCGGCTGATGTAATGGATGAAACGCGCGTGCTTGTCCGGGAAAACATGAAGCTTGTTGCGGCGGACGCCCTGGATTATCTGTGCAACGACGCCCGAGGGTTCCGAGATCAGGTATTCCGGTACGACCCGCCGCTCTTCGTAGCCATATTGCGGAGAGTCGAGAATCGCGGTTCTACTGAAACACGGGTAGACGTTGGTTACATGAACGCCGGTGCCCTCCAGGTCGGCTGCCAGTGATTCACCGAATCCGCGCAACCCATACTTTGACGCACAGTATGAGGACAGCCCCTGGGAACCGACCCAACCGGCAAGTGACGACATGTTGACGATGTGTCCGCTGCCGCGTTCGATCATCCCCGGAAGAAACGCGCTGGACAGCCGAATCGGCGCGAGCAGGTTGAGTTGCATAAGCGTTTCCCAGCGGTCCCGGGGAACGTGGTCCAGCCGCCCGGCGACACCAATCCCCGCATTGTTGACCAGAATATCGGGTACCACGTTGCGGGACCGACAGACTTCAGCGACCGCGGCGCAGCCTTCCTCCGTGGCGAGGTCGGCGGCAACCAGGTCGACAAGGTCGTCGCCAGCGTCATCAGAAACATCGCGCAGGGCGTCATCGGTAACATCAGTCAGTATCAGCTTCGCACCCGCAGCACGAAACTGGCGCACCATGTGCCGACCGAAGCCGCCGCCGGCGCCGGTAACCAGGACTATCGTGTTCGCAATATCTGTCATGGACAATGGTGTGCAGCTTGACGTCGCCGTAGCATATCAGCTTCGCAAAAACCGGGGTCGAACCGCTGTTTCCGCTCGTCAATTGGGTGCGCGTCGGCCAGGGAAAATCCTGACGATGCCCGGTGCAAGTTCTTCATGCCGGGCCATCGCAATTGCACCTCAGTTCCGAGGGCAGCTCAATCCGCAGAATCCCTCATGCGGCGGGGGCTTGCTCGGGTAAGATTCATTCATATGCCGACCAACGTCACACCCGAATACAAGAAAGCCGAGGAGGCTTACCGCAAGGCGCGCGAGCCGAAGGACCGTCTGGACTGCCTGCGCGAGATGTTCCGGACAATCCCCAAGCACAAAGGTACGGAGCATCTGCAGGCCGACATCAAGACCCGTATCAAGCAGCTGACCGAGGAACTCGCAGGGCCCAGGAAGGGCGGTCGCCGCAGCGGACCGTCGCATGTCGTGCGTCCCGAAGGTGCCGCACAACTTTGCCTCCTGGGACCGCCCAATGCCGGCAAATCCAGTTTGCACGCCCGGTTGACCGGATCCCACAGTGACGTCGGACCGTACCCCTACACCACGCATCTGCCGGTCCCCGGCATGCTTCCTTACGAGGACATCCATTTTCAGCTGGTGGATCTGCCCCCGGTATCGGATGACTTCATGGAGCCGTGGCTGGTCAATGCGCTACAGCCCGCCGATGGCGTGTTGCTCGTTGTTGACATCAGCGACCCCGATTGCCTGGAGCAGGTCCCCACGATTCTGGAGCGCCTGTCGGAAAAGAAGGTTTTCCTTACAGCGACGTGGCCAGGATTTGGGTCGACAGAAAGGGCGAAAACGAGCGAGACAGACGACCCGTTTCGTCTCAACTTGCCCACCGTGTTGGTCGCGAATAAAAGTGACCTCGATCCCGATCCCGAGGAAGTCGAGATTCTCGAAGAGCTGCTCGGACTGCGTTTTCCCACTCTGACAACGTCAGCCAAGACCGGCGATGGCCTGGATGAGTTCGGGTCTTTTCTTTTTCGCGCGCTGGAGATAGTCCGTGTCTACACCAAGACGCCAGGTAAACCGGCGGATACGGACAAACCCTTCACGGTACGTCGTGGTGGCACGGTGCTTGACGTCGCCAGCCTGGTGCACAAAGACATTGCCCGGGGCTTAAAATTTGCACGCATGTGGGGTGACGAGGTATTTGATGGTCAGCAGGTTGGTCCGGACCACCTTGTCTCTGATGGCGATCTTGTCGAGCTGCATCTTTAGTACAAATGGGGACATTCTTAATTTAACGTATTAATACGTTAAATTAAGAATGTCCCCAACGTGGTGGCGTGGTTGGCCGCGCCAGGCGTTACACTCCAGAGCGCCTAAGGCGATATGGCAACGGTCGCTATGGCAGTCAACGCAGTCAAAAATACGAGGTATACCGTGGCTGCGCCTTAGTGGGATCGCCATTGTGAAGCGCTGATCGCAAGGCAGAGCTGACCGGCATAGTACAGAGGTAATCCCCATACGTAAGTCGGAAAGGCTGTTTGCACAAGCCGCAAAGCGGCGACCGAAAGGTCCGACAAGAAGAACATGAGGGCGCCTGCGAGAATTAACATTGTTGCGCCGCGTCCGCGCGTTCCGATCGCCGCGATTAGCATTAGACTGATAACCGAGATGTAGGTACGCACGGGAATTACTAACTCGGGCGGAATGTGAGGCATCAACCAGATCGATACGGCAATACCGACTGCCGCGACCGGCAGAGTCGCGACCGCACTGCATCTGACGTTAATGCCGTTTACGATAAATGCCGCGATATAGGCAATATGCGCAAAGAGAAAAGTGCCGAGACCCAGAAGAAAGAAAGACCGGGTTTGCACAACAAGAAACATGTCGCCAAACCAGGAGAACACAAGGCCCAGTAAGATTAGCTGACCGTATCTGGAATGTAACGCACCGGCTTGAATGGCGACGGCGACGAATGCCGTCGAAGCGATCAGTTTCGCGGTAGCTGCCGCAACATCGTTATCAAGCAACTGAAAAGTGACGAGCGCAACGCAGCCTGTTGACGCAAGTACAACGAGGCTTCGGGTCGAAAACGGCTGCATTATTTCATTGTAGACTGACGCTCCCGGTCGATTAGCGTAATCCGTTCGGTTTTTCTGATTATTCCAAAGCCTTGAAAAGCGACCTTACCTTTTCTTCGACTGCCTACGCGAACCCTTTTGAAGATGAGAATTGGACATGACTTGAGCCGCTGAGCCTTATCAGGCGACGAGTGATGCATGAGTTGTTCGAGTAACGATCTATTTCTGAGGGGCGTCGAAGGGTCGGTGCCCAGCCCACTTGTGACAGGACCGTATTTGTAAGTGATTCGCCGTCATATGTGAACCGTGTCTCGTAGATCCGCGGCGATCATTGCTACGATAAGTGACCGTAATTGCGTTGTACAGATGGGGACACGCTTCGCTTGTATGTCTCAGCTAAAGCGAAAAATCGAAGTCACGGGCCTCCGCGTAGGAATGTATGTATCGGAGCTCGATCGCCCGTGGCTCGAAACCCCATTCCTGTTCCAGGGATTTTTTATACGCAGCAAGAACGAGATAGACGAATTGCACGAATATTGCGCATTCGTATACATTGACCTTGAGCAATCCCTTGTCGCAGCAAATCAACCCCATGCGACGAAGCCGACGCAAAAAGAAACGGCATCCGCATCACAGCCAGGCCGCAAACGCGGGTTCTTGCAGTGGCTGCTGCAGCTGTTTGGGCGAAAGCGGCACCCGACTGTTGCTACGCGGCCGAAGCCCGGTGAGTATTACCAGGACACCGTCAGTGTAGCTGACGAGCTGGTGGTTGCAAAAACCGTACATACCGGTTCCCTGCAATGCTTGGTAGAGGTACTCGAAAGTGTACGGCAAGGCGCAACGATTCGGGTTCCGGATTTGGAAATCGTCGTTGATGGAATGGTCGACAGCGTGCTTCGTAACAGCACAGCGATGGCCTTGCTGGTAAGAATGCAGAAAGTCGACGATTACACACACGCGCATTCGCTTGCGACATCGATGTGGGCGCTAATTTTCGGTCGTCACCTGGGACTGGACAAGCAATCACTAAAGTTGCTGGGGCTCGGCGGCCTACTCCTCGACGTAGGTAAGACAAAGCTGCCACAACAGTTACTACAATCGACAACTAAATTGACCGACGTTGCAATGACGCATGTGCAAAGTCATGTCCAGTTAGGCGTCGAACTACTATGCGCTGCCGATCCCATCGATCAAAGGGTCCTCGACATGGTAGCGACGCATCACGAGCGATTCGATGGTTCCGGATACCCCAAAGGCTTGAAAGGCAATCAGATCCCGGTGTTCGGCAGGATCGGTGGAATCGTCGATTCTTACGCCGCCATGACCAGCAACAGACCGTACTGCAACGCGATGTCTTCCTATGACGCGATGAGAGAGTTCAAGTCGTTAGCGGACAAAAGTTTTCAAGCTGAACTCGTTGAACAATTCATACAAGCCATCGGCATCTTTCCTGCCGGTACGCTGGTCGAACTGAGCACTGACGAAATCGCCGTAGTCCTGAAGGAGCACCGCACCAGTAGGTTGTTGCCAGAGGTAGCTATTATCCTCGATGCCGACAGAAGAAGGCTGGACGACTTCAGAATCGTCGATCTCGACGATCAACCAGAGAAACAATTCGCCTCGACGGGGATATGGATCAAGCGCGGACTCAATCCCGGTGCGTTCGATATCAACCTCGAGGATTACTTTGTGTAGCCGCTGATGGAAGCATTAAAACTCAACAAAACGGGGCACCTCGCCCTCGAGCAGGAAATTGATCGCTTGATGCAGTCGGGTGACACGGCGTTCTCTGTTTTCATGGTCGACATCGGTGACGTCGGAAAAATATTTGTGAAATCAGGCTACGCTGCCAGCCGTAAGGTGTTTTCGGAGATCGAAAAATCGTTGCAGAATATTTGCAGACAGCAGGATCGTCTGTGCCGCGTT
This sequence comes from Woeseiaceae bacterium, assembly GCA_013001045.1. GTDB lineage: Bacteria > Pseudomonadota > Gammaproteobacteria > Steroidobacterales > Woeseiaceae > UBA1847. The sequence goes on from JABDNG010000066.1 coordinate 5,581, forward strand.
GGAGACAACAAGTTTTGTCTTTTGTTTTCCGGCGTACACAAGTCCGGCCACATTGTTCTCGCAGCGGAAAAAATAGGACGCACCCACTCCCAAGCCGTAGAACGATTTGATCCGTCACTGGGTTCCATGTTGCGAATCGGAATTGTCAGCGACGTAGAGGACGGAGAAAATGCCGCCAACCTCATCCACAAAGCCAGCGTCGCACTGGAATCAGCGCGCAAGACTGAGCAGCCCTACGTAGTCTTTTCGCAGACAATGGCCATAAGGATGGCCGAGAATTGGTATTTGCAGGAAGAACTGGCCGAGGCCATCGACGATAGCGCCCTTGAACTCTACTATCAGCCGAAGTTTGAAATCGCGACCCGCCGTCCCTGTGGCGCCGAAGCGCTGCTGCGCTGGACCAGCAAGAAGCACGGCCCGGTTTCGCCGAGCGTCTTCGTGCCGCTTGCCACGGAGATAGGGCTGATGCAAGAACTGACCCGCTTTGTATTCACGACAGGCCTGCGCAGCGCCGCCGAGTGGCCGGACACCGGCAGCCGGCTCGGACTGGCGGTCAACCTGGAAGCTACTTCTCTGCAGCATGCAGAGACCCTGGACATGTTGTCTAATGCGCTGTCTATTTGGGGCGGCGATAATTTTGACCTGACTGTCGAGGTTACGGAAAGCACGCTCGTGACGGATTGCGACTCCAACTTCGAACGTCTCAGTGCTTTGCGATCTGCCGGTATCGGCATTTCAATCGATGATTTCGGCACGGGCTATTCATCACTTTCCTACTTCAGGAATATTCCGGCAACCGAACTAAAGATCGATCAATCTTTTACGTCGAATATGCTCGAATCGGAACGAGACCGCCGCCTGGTCGAAGCCATTATCTGGTTAGCCCATCAATTCGGGATGAAAGTCGTTGCCGAAGGTGTCCAGAACTCGTCCGAGATCAAGCTGCTCACTGCTATGAAATGTGACGTTATCCAGGGATTCTACTTCTCGGAAGCCCTGCCCCACGATGAATTTTGCAAATGGTTATCCCGATACCGCACCAGGTAAGGCCGGTTCGCATTGGCTGAAAGATCTGTTTGATGCAGGCCGACGAATCTTCAGACCAATCCGTAAACCCGTTTCAGAGCTTTGGACTGGGACAATCCAGCCGAAAGCGCGGTCGTGGCCGCAACAACCCCGAGTATCAACATCATCCTCGTCGCCGGCATGCCCATCGCCATCCTGACCTGCACCAGGCTGTAAATTGTCCACACCCATTCGACCGCGCCGAGTACCAAGGCGACCTGCACGACACGGGCCGCACCCGGTCGCTTCACGAATAACAAGCCGATCAGACCGACCGAGGCAGCAACACCAAAATAGGTTGCGTCGCGCAGGAAGTGCGCGCCTAATACGATGAGGCTGAGGACGATGGGCACGTAAAACAGTCTTTTCATCGCACGATAGTTTAGCGCAGCGAGGATTGAATGGTGGCCAGGGGCAGACCGATTCGCGAGTTTTCAAAATACTGGGTGATTGATTCATCTCTTACCTTATTTAGTTTCCGAACATCACCCACAACAACAGATGCCCCGGAAGCTGCAGCGCCAATGGCAACACCATCATCAGCACCAGCATGTGTTTTACCGCCGTGAGATTCGCGCCCGCGGCGACCGGGAACCGGTATACATGATTGATGTTCTCTTTCGATTTAGTCAGCCAGCGCGTCAGCAGCAGCACGAACCATGCAATCAGCACCGCCCATGGATAAACGCCGGGGTCATAACCAAGCCGCCACGGGCCCCAGACGATCACCGCCAACAACGGCACGTGGAACAGCGATACAGCGCGTAACCACAGCGGCTCCTGTTCATCGAACATGTAGTCAGCGATGCCGGTCACTCGCGGGAGATGTAAGAGGGCGCCGAAGTAGCTCACGCTCCACAATATCTCCGGAACAAGCACCATGCATGCTGCCAGGCTGAAGATGAAGGAGCTTTCCAGCCACAGGCCCGGCACGAGCGCGAGGAACGCGATGTCGGAGAACCAGAGAAAATTAGCCGGGCCGCGGTGCCGCCAATAAATCAAGACGATAAAGAACACCATCGCGGTCCACGCGACTTTGAGCCATAACGGCACGAGGGTGCTCGCCAGTAATTCGTCGGCCATTGGGTCCCGCCTGTATTATCACGTCGGCCCGCAGCGTCGATAGGTGCGCCGGGTTACCAGTTAATTGTGTTCGCGAATAGTCTACTTTGCTAGTGCTCTTCGTGAGAAAAGGGTGGCACTTCATTCCGGAGACATATGCGGTTAGGGTCAATTCTCAGCCCTTAAATCGGCAAGACCAAGTTTTCAACCTGACGATCGCGTAATATGCCGGAACATCAGGATCTGATGAGGTTCATGCAAGATTCCCATAAGGGCTTTTTGATAGCATATTGATGGCTACGCCAGCTCGTACTATGTGCGTCTGTCGGCGCTGCGCTCCTCGGTTGAACTGCCGACACGCGGATTCTCAAACTGCAAGAAAACGTTCTCTTGCTCTAACTTTCAAAACGCCGGCATATGCACTCAGAAGGACCAGTCAATGAGCGAACAGGGTAAGGTCACGTCTGCGTCAGCGATCGAACAAAACGTTTACAAGGTTTTTCCGAACGACCTGAACTCCGAGTACACGGTCTTTGGCGGGCTCGTCATGAGTCTTTGCGACCGCGTTGCGCTCATCGTCGCCGAGCGTCACAGCGGGCGCCCATCCGTAACCGCGGCGGTTGACAGTCTTAACTTCCTGGCGCCGGCGCGGGCGGGCGACACGCTGATCATCAAGGCGGCGGTTAATCGCACCTGGCGCAGCTCGATGGAGATTGGCGTGCACGTCGCGGCCGAGGACAGCCACACAGGCGAATCGCGACACGTGGTTTCAGCCTATCTTACGTTCGTCGCCCTC
>JABDNG010000114.1 GCA_013001045.1 Woeseiaceae bacterium
ACACCATTCGACCTTTTCTTTGGTCTTTTCGACTTTCAGGCGTACCGTTATTCCGGGGCACAACACGGCCTTCGCACGCAGTGCGTGCTTCAGCCGCACCACCGAGAAATTGGCCGAGTCGAAGTACTGCGTGTCGGGCCAGAATCGAATAGTCGTCCCGGTATTCGCTTTACCGACTGTACCGACGACCTCGAGCTTGCCGCGCTTCTTGCCGCCAGCGAAGCTCATGTTGTATTCCTTGCCGCCGCGGCGAATCCACACTTCGAGGTTCTTGGACAATGCGTTCACGACGGACACACCGACGCCATGCAAGCCGCCGGCGTACTGGTAATTCTTGTTGGAGAACTTGCCACCCGCGTGCAGGCGCGTGAGAATCAACTCAACGCCCGGGATTTTTTCCTTGGGGTGCTTGTCGACAGGCATGCCGCGGCCGTCGTCGGTAACCTCGAGCGAGCCGTCTTTGTAAATCGTAACCTCGAGCTTCTTGCAATGCCCGGCGAGGGCTTCGTCGATGCTGTTATCGACGACTTCGTGGGCGAGATGGTTCGGCCGCGAAGTATCAGTGTACATGCCCGGCCGACGTCGAACAGGTTCGAGTCCGCTAAGGACTTCGATGTCCGCAGCGTCGTATCGTTTACTCATCAATCAGATAGCCAGTTATCAGATTGCCAGAAAGGTGCCCGGCGGAATTCTAGCCTGTATGAATAGCGCATGCACCCGCAATGATGATGCGGAGACAAGCTGCCTAGTCGAAATCCGCAATGAGCGATTGGCGAATGTTACTCGCAACCGGGCTGACCTCGACCCGATAATTCTCATGATCGATGCCCGCAACGAGCGCCGCCCCGCCTTTCAATGCGTCAACCTGTTCGGCGGGAAATTCAAAACGCATGAAATGCACCGCCGACGTCTTGTGGTCGTCGGCGCGTTCCAGGTCTTCGTCCGCGATTCCGAAAACCCGATCGAAGTCGGCAACCTGCACATAGATACGGTCTTCGATACCCCTGAGCTGCGACAGCATGCCGCGACGCTCATCGACTTCAGGAAATTCGATCATGAAGGTCGCTTTCCAGTTGGAACCGTCAGGTATCAGTGGATTGTAAGCCTCAAGCTCCTCGTTGATGCCATCGGCTTCAAAAATACGTTCGATGCGCAGCATTTCCTGAACCTGGTATTGCATGGTCAGCGAGTCTTCGAAATACAGCGCGGCATTGGTTCCCAACTCGAGGCGACGATCGCGTTTGTGCGCGAGGACCTTTTTGCGAAACGCCGGACGCGCTTCGGCATACTTCTCCAGGCTGAGAAGATTATCACGTGTCAGTTTTTGCATCATTGGAACCTCTGATCATATTCCATAGGCCGTTCGTAACAGGCTCATCGGGTTTCCTGCCGCGTGATCGTCGAGATCCTGGACGATCTGTTCGGCGGCCATTGGGCAATCGCTCACGAAATGATCGGCTTCGGCGCGTTTTAGTTTGTTTACGACAGGTCTCGCGATCTTTTTCGAGACTTCGTGGAACTCCTTCTTGACGGCATAGGTTCCGTCATGGCCCGAACAACGCTCGATCGCTTCAACCGTGGTGTCGGGCACCAGCTGCAGCGCGTCACGCGTCTTCAGGCCGATATTCTGCACGCGCAGGTGGCAGGGCACCTGGTAGGACACCTTGCCCAACGACTTCTTGAACTCCGTTTTGAGCTTGCCCTCCTTATGGCGCAGCATGAGGTACTCAAAGGGGTCGAACATTGCATCGCGGACCTTCGCGACGTCCGCGTCATCCGGGAACATCAACGGCAGCTCTTGCTTGAACATCAGCGTACAGGACGGAATCGGCGTCACGATATCCCAGCCCGCATCAACCATGGCCGCCAGAACCGGAATGTTGACCTCCTTGGCCCGCGCAACGGCCTCGAGGTCACCCAGCTCCAGCTTGGGCATGCCACAACAGGCTTCTTTTTCGGCGAGCGTCATCAGAATTCCGTTGTGTTCGAAGACCGCTACGAGGTCTTCGTCAATCGCCGGGTGGTTTCGATTGCCGTAGCACGTCGTATAGAGTACGACCTTGCCGCGTGTGCTGGCGGTCGCTTCGACAGCAACATCGCCGCCATTCCCGAGTCGCGCAAGGCGCTTCCTGGCCGTTTTTGAATGGTACGCCGGTACGGGCGCATCGCGATGCACGCCGAGTGTCTTTTCAATCAACTTGCGGCCGGTCTTGCTGCGATTCACAGCGTTGACCGCGTTCACCACGACCGGGATACCTGCGAGTTTGCCGACCTTGTCGGTCGCGCTGAGCACCTTGTCGCGTAGCGACGCACCCTCTTTCTTGAAGCGCGCCGCTTTCGCGCGCAGCATCAAATGTGGGAAGTCGACGTTCCATTCGTGCGGTGGAACGTACGGGCACTTCGACATGTAGCACATGTCGCAGAGATAGCAGTGATCGACAACATCCCAATAGACCTTCTTGGGCACGCCGTCCACTTCCATCGTATCCGACTCATCAACGGCGTCGAACAGCGTCGGAAACGAATTGCACAGATTGAAGCAGCGACGACAACCGTGACAGATATCAAAAACGCGCTCGAGTTCTTCGAACAGCGGCTCTTCGTCATAGAACTCGCGGGACCGCCAGTCCAGTGGATGCCGAGTCGGCGCCTCGAGGCTACCCTCGCGTCTGCCTTCAGGTTTGCTCATCGGAAATCTTGAATCGAAAAAAATGCCGGGCCGCGCGGCCCGGCATTTTCAACAACGTTCAGTCGTCGAGCGTATCGAGCGCTTTCTGAAAGCGATTCGCGTGCGAACGTTCTGCCTTCGCCAGGGTTTCGAACCAGTCTGCAATCTCGTCGAAATCCTCATCGCGCGCCGTTTTCGCCATGCCCGGGTACATGTCGGTGTACTCGTGCGTCTCGCCGGCGATGGCGGCCGCCAGGTTCTGCGACGTAGCGCCGATCGGCAGCCCGGTTGCCGGATCACCCACCTCTTCGAGGTACTCGAGGTGACCGTGCGCGTGCCCGGTTTCGCCTTCAGCCGTTGAACGGAACACCGCGGCTACATCGTTATAGCCTTCGACATCCGCTTTCGCTGCAAAATAGAGATAACGACGGTTCGCCTGGGATTCTCCGGCAAATGCGTCTTTGAGATTGTCTTCTGTTTTACTGCCTTTTAGTGACACGTTAGTACCCTCTCAAATGGAAACAACCGTTAATTAGAACGAGTCTAAGCACGCATGACTTTATGCCTCGGCCATGCGCCTGTCAACCGTGGAAAACCCCGGCCACGCCGCACCACCAGCGACAAGGATTGACGATGCATAAACCGGCCTGTAGCGTAGCGTCGCAACCTGGTTTCGGAAACGCGCTATGAGTTCTGCAAAGAAATTCAACCTCGAAAAGTCCCTTTCGGAGCTCGAAGAACTCGTCGACGAACTCGAATCCGGCGACTTGCCGCTCGAAAAAGCGATGAAGAAGTTCGAGGAAGGCATCAAGCTCACGCGGGGCTGCCAGGCCGCGCTTAAGGACGCCGAACAGAAAGTCGAGATATTACTGAAGAGTGCGGGCAGCGAGGACCTCGACGACTTCCTGATCGACGACGAGGACTGACGCGGACATTGTGCAACTAGTTTGGCGGCCTGCCGAGTACTTCCAGTGCCGCAAGCGTCATCGCCTCAACACCGGCCGTCACCGAGCCCTCTGGGTCGATCCTGAATAGCCCTGAATGGTGTCCCGCCCAGTTACCACTCTCGAGATCTTCAACAGGCGTACCACCGACCTGGAAATAGACGCTGGGAATCGGTGGATCCACGTTCACAAGGTCGGGAAAGTCCTCTGCGCCCATATCCGTCTGCTTGTATTCCATCAGGGAGTTCGCCCCCATGCCGGCCTGCATCGCAGCACGCACGCGGCGCGCAAGTGCCGCGTCATTGTTGGTCGTTGGCGCTCCGTCACTGTAGATGATGACTTCCGGCAACAGGTCCTCGGGAACACCCGCGGCCCGCGCCGTATTGATGGCCACGCGTTCGATACTGTCCAGCAGCTGGTAGCGCGTTTCTTCAGTGTTCGCGCGCACGGTAATGTCGAGGCGGGCATGATCGGCAATCACGTTGGGCGCGGTACCGCCGCGGAACGCGCCGACCGTGATGACCGCGGGCTCCAGGGGCCCCACTTCGCGCGTCACGATGGACTGCAGCGCGACCACGATCTGGCTGCCGATCAATATCGGATCCTTGCCCAGATGCGGTGACGCACCGTGGGTGGCGACGCCCCGCACATTGATGCGCACCGTGTCTGCACTGGAATACATAAGTCCATCGCTAAACGTGATTTTTCCAAGTGGATCGCCCGCGCTGACGTGGAGTGCGAGGGCGAAATCGGGACGACCGACACGATCATAGAGGCCGTCGGCGACCATGGCCTTTGCGCCGCCCTCGGCTTCTTCGGCCGGCTGGCCAACCAGCAGCAAAGTCCCTTGCCACCGATCCCTGAGTGCCGCCATGCGCCGCGCGACTCCGACCAGCGTCGTCATGTGCATGTCATGCCCGCACGCGTGCATGACCGGCATTTCGATACCTTCAAGGTTGACTTGCTTGGCCGTGGATTTGTAATCGAGGTCGGTTTTCTCGAGGACTGGGAGCCCATCCATGTCGGCACGAATCATGAGCACGGGACCATCGCCGTTCCTGAGCGTCCCAGCCAGACCTGTCTTGCCGATGTTTCGCGTTATCGTATAACCGGCCGCTTCGAGCTCGCTGGCCATCCGGTCGGAGGTCTCGAATTCCTGCATCGAGAGTTCGGGATTAGCGTGTAAATACGTAAATAAATCAGCAAGGTGCGCATCATAGTCCTGCGCAATCGATTCGCGCAGATCAGCTGCAAAACCGGGCGAGACAATCAGAACTGCCGCAAGGCAGGCGAGTCGCTGGGTCATTGGGGATCCTCTGGTCGCGTTGACCGACCAGTTTAGCCACAATTCTCAGGTATTGGCAGCGCCGCGGCCCTGCAGGCGCGTGATCAGCGAACGCAGGAAGACCTTGTTGAAGCGTAACTGGCACGCAGACGAAACCTGCTCCATCAGCGACGAGCTCACGCGCAAAATAGTGACCTGGCCGTCGCCCTTGATGGAGGCCTGGCGCTTCGCGCCGCGCACATAGCTGGTTTCGCCGAAGCAATCGCCGTTCGACATCGTGCCGAGGCTTCTGCCATTTGCCTCTACCTTCACCGCACCTGCAACGATGATGTAGAAACGATCGTCGACCTCGCCTTCGCGGACGATGTCTTCGTCGTCTTTGTATTCATGCCAGTCGGAAGCGCGCAACACTTCCCAGATCTCGGCATGCGAAAATTCATGAAAGAAGGTGAGCGTTCGCAACAGGTCGAAGTGTTCCTGGTTATCGAGACTGTCGTACTTCTGGCGCAGGTCCTTGTAAACGCGCGTAAGCTCCGCGGACATCGCGTTCCCCGACAGCAAGCGCTTGTCCGGGTCCTTCTGCATCGTCGTCATGACAACCTGCTCGAGTTCCTCTGGCAGGTCGCTGCGATAGGTATGAATCGGCGGCGGGGTTGCATAGACAATCTGGTGTAATAGTTTGGACAGATTGTCAGCGCGGAACGGGCGAAAACCAGTTAGCAATTCGTACATGACCGCACCCAGTGAGTACAGGTCGGAACGCGACGTAAGCTCTTCCGACTGGACTTGCTCGGGTGACATGTAGCTCGGCGAACCGGCAATGCCCTCAATGCGTGACACTTCGGAGTCGCTGACAATCGCGATACCGAAATCAATGATGCGCACGTCGTTGTCGATCGTCAGCATTATGTTGCTGGGCTTGATGTCACGATGAATGACACCACGACCGTGCGCGTAGTGCAGGGCCTTCGCACATTTGTAGATGATTTCTACAACGTCGTCGACGCGCAGCAGATTGTCGGGGCGACAATACGCAGCGAGTGTACGAGCGCCTTGAATGTGTTCGGTGACTACGTAGTAGCTGCCGTCTTCTTCACCGGCGTCGTAGATTGGCATGATGTTCGGATGCTGCAGCATGCCAACCATATGCGCTTCGTTGAAGAACATCTTGCGCGAGACTTTTGCGCGTTCGGCGTCCTGGTCTTCTTCGATGTTGTAGACTTTGATCGCAACGTCGCGACGGTAATACGGGTCGTGGGAGAGGTAAACGGTTCCGGTGCTGCCTCTACCAATCTTGTTGATAATGACGTACTTGCCGATCTTCTCGGGAACGTCAGCCGGGCGCTCTACTTCGCTTACATTGCGGGCCATTTTGTCTCAACTGGTTAGATCATGAGCCACCTGTATAAACCCAGTACTACTGCGGCATACAACGCGGCTACGAGGTCGTCCAGCATAATTCCGAGGCCCCCGCCCAGTCTGTGATCCAGGTCCCGAATCGGCCACGGTTTTACTATATCCATCACGCGAAATAGCGCGAAAGCGAGCACCCATCCGGTGATCGAGAACGGCGCCACGAGCAGCGTCAGGTACATGCCCGTGATTTCGTCCCAAACGATGCCGCCGTGATCGTGCACGCCTATACGCCGCGCACTCTCGCCACATAGCCAGATTCCGCTGATTGCGAGTGCCACGCCGACGCCCAATTGAACATAAAGTCCGAAGTCGAGCGTCAGCCAGAACAGCAATACACCCGGAATGGAGCCAAACGTGCCCGGCGCAAATGGCGCGAGCCCGGTACCGAAGCCAAATGCGAGGAAGTGGACCGGGTCGGTCAGCACCGTGCGCGCCATGTTGTTGTGTTTATTGTGGGCCGGCGCAGTCATTGGAAGTGACGGTAACCGCTGTCGCCGTAATCCACAATGTCACCGTCGTGTAGGCACTTAAGCCCTTGCCCGGAAACAACCTTTCCGATCGCCGTAATGCCCGGGATATCGTCGACTGCGGCAGGCGCGGCGGTGAAGCAAAGTTCGTAATCATCGCCGCCCGTTAAGGCGAAGCGGACGCTATCGGCCTTTTCGAAGCGAGCCCGGAGGGCATCGGACAGCGGCAAGCGCTCAATAGCGAGTTCGCCGGCGACGCCGCTGGCCTCGAGCAACTTCGTGAGATCTCCCACGAGACCGTCGGAGACGTCGATCGCCGCGCTTGCACGTCCGATGAGACGGCGGCCGGTCGCGATACGCGCGCTGGGGCGCAGGAAGCGACGGACCAGGACGTTGTCGCGCTCGCCGCGACCAAAGAGTTCCAGGCCTGCGGCGGCATCACCAGGCGTGCCGGTCGTGAATATCGTATCGCCGATTCTTGCACCGCGACGCAAGATCGCCTGGCCCGCTTCCACCTCGCCCGTCATTTGCACCGTCGCTACCACGGCGTCACCGGAGGTTGTGTCGCCGCCAACGAGTGCCACATCGAACTCCGCGGCCGCCTCGAACAGTCCGGTGGCAAACTCAGTCAGCCACCGCTCGTCTGTCCGCGGCAGGGTGAGCGCCAGCGTCATCCAGCGCGGGCTGCCGCCCATCGCGGCGATGTCCGACAAATTGACGGCCACGACGCGGTAGCCAACGTCTGCCGCTGGTAAGTCGGCTGGAAAATGCACGCCCTCGACGAGCGTATCGATAACCTGGATCTGATCTCGCCCCGGCTCGGGATGCAGTACAGCGCCGTCATCGCCGATGCCGACGACGACGCCCGGCGTCGTCACCCGGCGATCGAAAAAACGGCGTATCAGTTCGAACTCATCCACCGGCGTTAGCTTGCACCTCGATTTTGCGCAGAGATTTTGCGGCAACATCCAGGCACGCGTTAATGTACTTGTGCCCGTCTAGTGAGCCGAAGCGCCTGGCGAGGTTCACACACTCGTTGATGACGACTTTGTAGGGGATATCGATGCGCGACTCCAACTCATACGTACCGATCAACAAGATTCCCCGCTCCACCGGGTCCAGCTGGTCCAGCGGCCGGTCGATCAGGTCGTCGATTGTCTTTTCGAGTTCCTCCTGTGCCAGGCAGATCGCCGGCAGCTGCTCATCGAAGTACGCCTGATCGACACGCTGATAAGCCGCTTGCTCGTGAAACTGATCCAGCAGCTCCTCACTGGAATGGCCGGCGATCTGTTTCTGATAAAGCGCCTGCACCAGCAGTTCGCGTGCACGTGTACGCGCGCCTGTTCCTTTTGAACTGGCTTTACTCATTTCACAAACCTTCCAGGTGTTGGTCAATCAGGTGTCGGTCGATCAGGCGTCGGTTAATCAGCCGTCAGTTGATGCGCCACGCCTATGTTTTCGGCCGATCAGCGAAAGCAACTCAGGCAATCCTCCGGAGCAGGTTGACCATCTCGATCACGGCAAGCGTGGCCTCTTCACCCTTGTTGCCGGCTTTCGTGCCGGCACGTTCAATCGCCTGCTCGATGGTATCGACCGTCAATACGCCATGGCCAATCGGAATTCCGTGCTTCTGTCCCGCCACAGTTATGCCTTTAACGCATTCACCGGCGACGTAGTCAAAGTGCGGCGTGCCACCGCGGATAACGGCACCGAGTGCAACGATGCCATCCACGCGTCGTGTCGCCGCGATCTTATCCACGGCGATTGGCATCTCGAACGCGCCAGGCACACGAATAATTTCAATATCCGCATCGGCTGCGCCGTGCTGCCGCAGACAATGCAGAGAACCCTTGATCAACGACTCGACAATAAAGTCGTTGAAGCGAGCGGCCACAATTGCGAACCGCGCGTCGCGGACAATAAGGTCGCCTTGTGTTGTCTTGATCGTGTCCATGGAGTGTCGCTGTTCTCAGACGTACTCTGTAATCTCGAGGTCAAAACCCGAGATCGCGTACATATGCTTAGGCGCCGATAATACACGGATTTTACTGAGTCCGAGATCGCGGAGTATCTGTGCACCGACACCGTAAGTGCGCAACACGATGTCGCCGCCGCGGCGTTGGTCCAGTTCGTCAGGATGATCGTCCAGCGTCTCGACCGAATCCATGAAATCGCGGGAAGTTTCCTGATCACGCAGCAATACGATAACGCCGGCTTCCTCCTTCGCAATTCGTTCGATCGCGCTGTGCAGCGGCCAACCGAGCGAGCGGCTTTTGACGCCGATGACATCGCCAAGCGTATCCTGCAAATGCACACGAACCAGAGGCGCCTCAACAGCGTTCAGGTCGCCCCGCACCAGCGCAACGTGCACGGACCGGTTGATGTGATCGTCATAGCAGTACAGCGTAAATTTGCCGTGTTCGGTTTCGATGACCTGCTCCGCAATGCGCTCGACATTGCGCTCCTTCTCGAGGCGATAACGAATCAGGTCAGCGATCGTGCCGATGCGAATACCGCGCTTTGTCGCGAATTTCTCGAGGTCCGGGCGGCGCGCCATGGAGCCGTCTTCGTTGAGAATCTCCACGATCGCGGCGGCCGGTTCGAGGCCTGCAAGACGCGCGAGATCGCAACCAGCCTCGGTGTGGCCCGCACGCGTCAACACCCCGCCCGGCTGCGCCATCACCGGAAAGATGTGGCCCGGCTGCCTCAGGTGTTCAGGTTTGGCATCGGGCGCAACGGCGGCCTGAATCGTTTTTGCGCGGTCATGCGCGGAGATGCCCGTCGTGATGCCCTCCGCGGCCTCGATCGATATCGTGAAGTTGGTCGCATGATGCTCGTCCGTATCGCTCACCATGAGCGGCAAACGCAACTGCTTGCAGCGCTCGCGTCCGAGAGTGAGACAGACGAGCCCTCGCCCGTGTGTTGCCATGTAATTGACGTCTTCCGCCCGGACCTTCTCGGCCGCCATGATCAGATCGCCTTCGTTTTCGCGATCCTCGTCATCGACCATAATCACCATCTTGCCGGCGGCAATGTCGGCGACAATTTCTTCGATGTTACTGAACGTAGACCCGTGCGCGCTCGGATGCATTGTTGTCTTGTCAGGCATAACCGTGCGCCTTCAGAAATTCAATAGAAATGCCGTCTCCGTCCTTCTGGAGCAGCCGCTCGATGTAACGCGCCATCATGTCGACCTCGACGTTGACGACTGTGCCAACCGTGTAGTCATCGATAATTGTGACCTCGGTCGTGTGTGGAATGATATTCAATTCGAAGCTGTTTCCCGATACTTCGTTAATGGTAAGACTCACGCCATCCACACAGACCGAGCCTTTCTTGGCAATGTAACGCGAGTACTCCGCCGGAATTTCTATCACGAGGCGAATCGACCGCGCGTCGCTGCTTCGCGAGGTAACCGTTCCGGTGCAGTCCACATGACCGCTGACCAGGTGGCCGCCGAGCCGCTCACCCAAACTGATCGCCGGCTCGAGATTCACCGGCGAACCGACCTTGAGATCGCCGAGATCGGTAACGTCCAGTGTTTCGATGGACACATCGGTATCGAATCCGTCGGCGTGGAACTGAACCGCCGTCAGGCACACGCCGTTGACCGCGATGCTCTCGCCTGTTTCGTAGTCCGACCACGGCAGATCCGACGATTGGACGGTCAGTCGCACGTCGCCGCCCTCTCGGTTGATGGCGGTCACTCGGCCTTTGGCCTTGATAATCCCGGTAAACATCAGTATTGCACCCGCGCAGTTATCCTGGTGTCGGCGCCAATTCGGCGAACATCGCTGGTATCGAGCTTCTTGCGGTCGGCCAGCGCCAGCCAGGAGGGCGTATGAAACATGCCCTTGGTCTCGCTACCCATTATGTGCGGTGCCTGATAAATGACAAGTTCATCCACGAGTTCTTTTTCCAGCAAGCAACCCATCACGGCAGGTCCCGCCTCGACCAGCACATCATTCACTTCCCGCCGCGCCAGGTCCTGCAGCACCAAGCCGATGTCCACTGTCGCACCATCCGACGCATAGGAACAAACTTCGGCACCCGCGTCTGTGAGTCTCGAATGATCGTGCTCGCCGGAACAGCAGACCAGGGTCGTGCCCGGCAGCGTCAGCATTCCTGCGGATAACGGCATGCGCAGGCGCGTATCGAGGACCACCCGCAACGGCTGCATGCCATCCTCGGGGAGATCCTTCAGGCGCACGTTGAGGGATGGATCGTCAGCCAGCACCGTACCGATGCCGGTCATGATGGCGCCGCAGCGCGCGCGTATTCGTTGCACGTCGTCTCGCGCTTCCGGGCCCGTAATCCATTGGCTCTCGCCGCTTTTCATCGCGATCGCGCCGTCGATACTCGCGGCGACCTTGACGCGCACAAACGGACGGTTGCGCGTCGCGCGGCTGATGAAACCGGCATTGAGCGACTCGGCCTGCGATTGCATCAAGCCGACTTTCGTTGCAATGCCCGCTTTCTGCAGCAACTCGAGCCCCCGTCCCGACACCTTCTCGAACGGGTCCTGCATTGCTGCGATGACCGTGCCGACACCGGCCCGAATCAGCGCTTCGGCGCACGGCGGCGTCTTGCCATGATGCGCACACGGTTCCAGCGTCACGTATGCGGTCGCCCCCTGCGCTTTGTCACCGGCCGCGGCCAGCGCATTGATCTCCGCATGCGGTCCGCCGGTCCGCTGGTGCCAGCCTTCGCCGACAATCACGTCCTTCTTTACGATGACGCAGCCGACCATCGGGTTGGGCCGCGCCGAATACTGACCGCGATGCGCGAGCTTGAGCGCGTGCGCCATGTACGCGCCGTCAGATTCCGAAAAGGACGTCATGATCAGGACTTCTTCTTGCCGAGTAACTCAGGCAACAATGACATTTGCTCGCGACTCGCAGCCGTCTCCGAGATCTTTTGCAGGCGTTTGATTTCGTCCTCGAACTCGTTGACATCCTGGAAGCGCCGATACACGGAAGCGAAGCGCACATACGCGACCTCATCGAGGGCGTGCAGTTCTTCCATAACGAGTTCACCCACGAGTCGCGACGGCACCTCGCGTTCGCCCATGGTTCGCAGTTTGTGAATCAGGTGGCCGATCGCTTGTTCAAGCTCGTCGCTGGGCACCGGACGCTTCTCGAGTGCCCGCACCATGCTGTTGCGTAACTTGTTTTCGTCGAAGGGCTGGCGCGAGTTATCGTTTTTTATCAGCCGCGGCATAACAAGTTCGGCTGTTTCAAAAGTCGTAAATCGTTCATTACAGGCGAGGCATTGCCGTCGCCGGCGTATCTGCCGGCCATCACCCGCCAGACGGGAGTCTATAACCTTGGTTTCTTCGTGGGCGCAGAACGGACAATGCATTACCGACTAGAGCTCCTTGCGCGCGAAACACCGATCAGGCGTATACCGGAAAACGCTTACAGAGATCCAGCACCTGGCTCTTGACGCGCTCGATGGTTTCGTCGTTTTCGATGTCATCGAGTATATCCGCTATCCAGCCGCTGAGCTGACGAGTTTCCTCGGCGCCGAAACCGCGTGTGGTAATAGCGGGCGTGCCGAGGCGGAGACCGCTGGTCACGAACGGCGACTGCGGATCATTCGGCACCGAGTTCTTGTTGACCGTGATATTGGCGCGACCAAGCGCCGCGTCGGCGGCCTTGCCCGTAATTCCATGGTCGATGAGGCTGACCAGCATCAGGTGATTCTCGGTGCCGCCGGATACGATCGGATAGCCCCGCTCAGTAAGCACCGCGGCCATCACTTTGGCGTTCTTGCAAACGTTGGCCTGGTAGTCCTTGAAGTCCGGCTGCATCGCTTCCTTGAGGGCAATGGCTTTGGCCGCAATCACATGCATCAGCGGACCGCCCTGTGTTCCCGGGAAAACGAGTGAATTGAATTTCTTCGTCAGCTCCTCGTTCTTGCGCGCAAGGATAAGCCCGCCGCGAGGTCCACGCAGTGTCTTGTGCGTAGTGGTGGTGCAGACGTCGGCGTACGATATTGGACTCGGGTAATGGCCCGTCGCAACGAGTCCTGCTACGTGTGCCATGTCGACAAAAAGGTACGCGCCCACACTGTCGGCAATTTGACGAAAACGAGCCCAGTCCGCCACCTGCGAATAGGCCGAAAAACCCGCCACGATCATCTTCGGCTTATGCTCCAGGGCGAGTTTCTGGATGTTGTCGTAGTCGATCAATCCGCTTTCGGCTTCCAGCCCGTACTGGATGGCGTTGAACAACTTGCCCGAGAAGTTGACCTTCGAGCCGTGCGTCAGGTGTCCGCCGTCGCTAAGACTCATCCCGAGGATCGTGTCGCCGGCATCGAGCAACGCCAGGTAGACCGCCGCGTTGGCCTGCGAGCCGGAATGCGGCTGCACGTTCGCGTAGTCCGCGCCGAACAGCTTCCTGGCTCGTTCGATGGCGAGTGTTTCGACGTCGTCGACGTATTCGCACCCCCCGTAGTAACGTTTGCCGGGGTAGCCTTCCGCGTATTTGTTCGTCAGTACGGTGCCCTGCGCGGTCATCACTCTCGGGCTGGCGTAGTTCTCCGACGCAATCAGTTCAACGTGCTCTTCCTGACGTCGGCTCTCCTGTGCGATGGCTTTGGCAACCTCGGGATCGAAAGACTCGATCGTCGTCGATGTGTCGAACATCCGGGAATCTCCGTGGGAAGGGGGGGCGCGAAAAGAACGCGATCTTACCTGTTTAGGGGCAGAGATGGCACCGTCAATATGGGCTTAACGCGTTTCCACGAAGGACTGCACGACCCGGGTCCAGGCCCGGGCCAGATTGTGTCGGTTATAGCCGCCACCGCCGGTGCCAACAATCCTGCCTTGGCAATACTTGTCGGCCAGGCGGCACAGCGACGCGGCGGCCTCGGCATGCGCTTCTTCGCTCCAGCAAAGGTGCGTGATGGGATCGCCTTCGAGGCTGTCCGCGCCGCACTGCATGATGATGAACTGTGGCCGCATCGTCTCCAGGTAGGTCTCGACCCGTTGCCAGGCGGCACGAAAATCACGGTCATCAGCACCGGGAGCCAGCGGGATATTCAACTTGGTGCCACGTGCCCTGCCCGTGCCGGTTTCCTCCGCGGCACCGGTGCCCGGGTAAAGAAATCGGCCGTCCTCATGGATGTCGGCAAAAACGAGGTCCGGGTCGTCCTGAAAACCGTAGAACACGCCGTCCCCATGATGGGCATCGATATCAACATAGGCGATGCGTTGCAGGTCGTATTGCTTGCGCAAATACTCGACCGCGATGCCGCAGTCATTGAACACACAAAAACCGGCAGCGCCATCCCGCGATGCATGATGCAGGCCCGCAATTGGAATGAACGCACGAGTGTGCTGCGCATGCATGACTTCGTCGACCGCACAGAGCACGGCCCCGACGACGGCCGACGCTGCTTCGTATATACCGGGCACGACGGGCGTATCGCCCTCATCGAGCCAGCCGCTGCCGGTTGCGGACATGCGCGATACCTTATCGATGTAGTCGGCCGTATGAAATAGCGCCAACTCGTCGACGAGTGCCGGTCGAGGATGGCCATACTCGATCGCCTCGCCCAGGCCGACCTTGTCGAGTTCGGCGTGAAAAACGTCGTGTCGGTCAGTACCGAACGGATGTGGGTCGCCGAACCCGTAGGCGGCGATCGACTCTCCCCGATAGACGATCACTGTGTCGCTCATGCACGAATTATTTTGGGTTTGCTTGTGGCGCAGCATACCTGATAATGCGCGCTCCACTCGCGGCGATCGGACCATGGCTCAGTACATCTACACAATGAATCGCGTGGCGAAGGTGGTCGCGCCAAAGCGGCACATCCTGCGCGACATCTCCCTCTCCTTCTTTCCGGGGGCCAAGATCGGCGTGCTTGGGCTGAACGGTTCGGGAAAGTCCACATTGCTGCGCATCATGGCCGGCCTCGACACCGAGATTGATGGCGAGGCGCGTCCCCAGCCCGGTATCAAGATCGGCTACCTGCCACAGGAACCGGACCTCGATGCCGAAAAAGACGTGCGCGGCAATGTCGAAGACGGCGTTGCCGAGACCAAAGCGCTACTGGACCGTTTCAATGACATCAGCATGCAATTCGCCGAGCCGATGGACGATGAGGCGATGAGTGCATTGCTCGAAGAACAGGGTAAGCTGCAGGACGCGATTGACGCCGAGGGCGCGTGGGAGCTGGATCGCAAACTCGAAATCGCGGCCGATGCACTGCGCCTGCCACCATGGGATGCCGATGTCACCAGGTTATCCGGCGGCGAGCGTCGTCGCGTCGCTTTGTGTCGCCTGCTGCTGTCGCAGCCGGACATGCTATTGCTCGACGAGCCGACCAACCACCTTGACGCGGAGTCCGTCGCCTGGCTCGAACGCTTCCTCGACGAATACCCGAGCACCGTCATTGCAGTCACTCATGATCGCTACTTCCTCGATAACGTCGCGGGCTGGATTCTCGAACTCGACCGTGGGCACGGAATCCCCTGGGAAGGCAACTACTCGTCCTGGCTGGAGCAGAAAGAAGCGCGCCTGCAACACGAAGAAGCCTCCGAAAAAGCCCGGCGCAAGGCGATGCAGCACGAACTGGAGTGGGTTCGCAGCAACCCGAAGGGGCGGCAGGCGAAATCGAAAGCGCGCTTGCGACAGTTCGAAGAAATCTCGTCGCCCGGCTACCAGAAACGCAACGAGACCAACGAGATCTATATTCCGCCCGGTCCGCGCCTCGGCGACGTCGTGCTCGAGGTCAAGGATCTCAAGAAGGGCTTCGGCGACAAGTTGCTCATCGACGGGCTCAGTTTCCAACTACCGCCGGGTGGCATCGTCGGCGTCATAGGGCCGAATGGCGCCGGCAAGACGACGATGTTCAGAATGATCACGGGCGACGAACAACCCGATTCCGGAACGCTGCGGCTGGGCGACACGGTCGCGTTGGCAAGCGTCGATCAGTCACGTGACAGCTTGAATGACGACAAGACCGTATGGGAGGAAATCTCAAACGGCCTCGACCTTATCAATGTGGGCAACTATGAAACGTCGTCACGCGCCTACGTGGGCCGATTCAACTTCCGCGGTCAGGACCAGCAAAAGAAGATCGGTTTGCTATCAGGCGGCGAACGTAATCGCGTGCATCTGGCAAAAATGCTGCGCTCGGGTGGCAACCTGCTGTTGCTCGACGAACCAACCAACGATCTCGACGTGGAAACCTTGCGCGCGCTCGAAGAGGCGCTACTGGAGTTCCCCGGCTCGGCCGTCGTTATTTCGCACGACCGCTGGTTCCTGGATCGCATCGCAACGCACATCCTCGCCTTCGAAGGTAACAGCGAGGTCGTCTGGTTTGCTGGCAACTACGCCGACTACGAAGCGGACCGCAAACGCAGGTTAGGTGCGGACGCGGCCAACCCGCATCGCATAAAGTACAAGAAACTGGGTACCTGATGCGGACCACCGAGGACAGACGATGAACTTCCTGCTTGCTGCCAGTGCTGTATTCACACTCCTCACGCTGTTTTTCCTGATCTCGATGTTCCGCCACGCGCGCAGGAGGCGGCCGGTGCGTGCTACCGGTTCACTGGCTGGCGGTGCGGCGTCCGGTGCTCTCGGCGGCGCCAGCATCCTGCTTGCATTCAGCTACTTCGGCTATGGGCGCTTGATCGACGAGCAAGTCGTGAGCCAGATTGAATTCTCGGCGGCGCAACCGGGCGAATACGTGGCCCGCCTGATGATCAGGGGCGAGCCCGATCGTTTCTTGTCCTTGCGCGGTGACGAATGGCAGATGGATGCCCGCGTGGTCAACTGGCAACCGCCCGCTACCTTGCTCGGCCTCGATCCTATCTACCAGCTCGAGCGACTCAGCGGGCGCTATTCCGACGTCGGCGATGAAATGTCCGAACCACGCACCGTGCATGCCCTGTCGGACGACCTGGTGCTTGACGTCTGGCGAGTCGCGCGGCGGTTTCCGATGTTGATGCCGGGTGTCGACGCGTACTACGGCACGGCTACGTATGTGCCCATGGCAGATGGTGCCCGATTCGAGGTGGCGATGACGCGCACGGCCCTGATTGCCCGTCCCGTCAACGATGCAGCGCGCGAAGCGGTCGGCAATTGGGTACAGTAGGGAAATCATCTTTATTATGTTAACCATGGACGGCGGCACTGAATCAATCATGCATACTGAAGTCGCTGATTGATTTAGCTAATTCTGCCGTCCAACGACAAAAAAGAAACAGGACAACATGGCGATAGTTATTGAAAGGGGTCAGGGGCTGACGAGCGACCTCGACGAGCAAATCGGACTCGAGTGCCCGTACTGCGGCATGTATGCACACATGAGTCCTCAGTCCGTACCGGATGCGGCCTCCCTGCTTCGCGACAAACCCAAACACGTTGGGCTCGTGTACAAGTGCGACGCCTGCGATGCGCCGGTGTTTCTGCGTTTTTCGGTGCGCGAATACCTGGATGACCGCGTCGAACTGTACCGCAATTTTGTTGAGCTCGAGCGCCCCAAAGAACGCTTCGCGTTCTCGTATTTGCCGAAACACACGGAGGTGCTTTTTCGCGAGGCCCTGGCCTGCTACTCAGCGAATAATTTCAATGCCTTCGCATCAATGTGCCGGCGATCGACCATCAGCGCGTTTGACGCGTTGGGTGAAGGCGGCAAGCTGCGCGCATTCGAGGAAGTCATGGTGGCGCAGGACATCGCTCAAATCGACGATGAATCGTTCGCACCAATTAAAGACGTGTTGTTTGGATCGGGCCAGCACGAAGACCTGCCGCTGCTCAATCGAGCGCAAGCCGGCATCCTGCTCGAGGTCTTGAAGGACATGTTCTACCAGTGCTTCGTGCGTCACGGAAAACTGTCGCGCGCCATCAAAGTACGTCGATTCTTCGTCTCGGAAAGCAACGACAACCTCGCCTCCGCATAATAGCGGGGACATTCCTGTCAGCCAATTGCGATCCTGGCATTACGGAACATGCGCATCCAGGGGCCATCATCGCCCCAATCGTCAGGGTGCCAGGAATTCTGTCGTGTGAGGGCTACACGCTCGGGATGCGGCATCATGATCGTTACGCGGCCATCTTCATTACTGAGGCCACATATCCCATCGCGTGAGCCATTCGGGTTCGCCGGGTACTTGTCGGCAACTTCTCCGTAGTTGTCGACGTAGCGCATCGACACCGTGTACGACGCGGCATAGCGCGACGCGTCGTCGATAAAGGTCGCCCGGCCTTCGCCGTGCGACGTCGCAATCGGCAGTCGCGAGCCCGCCATCCCCTGCAGGAACACCGATGGACTCTGCACAATTTCCACAAGGCTCAGTCGTGCTTCGAATTGCTCCGACTGGTTGCGCAGGAATCGCGGCCAGTTCTCGGCACCCGGAATCAGCTCGCGCAAGTGCGACATCATCTGGCAACCGTTACAGACACCCAGCGCGAAGGTGTCGGTTCTGTCGAAAAAAGCGGCGAACTGGTCGCGCGTGCGCGAATGGTACAGGACGGACTTGGCCCAGCCGCCGCCGGCCCCCAATACGTCGCCGAATGAAAATCCGCCGCAAGCCACCAGCCCCTGGTAGCCATCCAGCGTGTCTCGACCGCTCAGAAGATCGCTCATATGAACGTCCGTGGCCGAGAATCCGGCCCGCATGAAAGCCGCCGCCATTTCATGCTGGCTGTTGACACCTTGCTCACGCAGGATCGCAATGCGGGGTTTTTCACTGCTGCGAAACCGACGCGTGATGTCCTCATTCGGATCGAATACGACGTTGACGTTCAAGCCCGGGTCGCCGTCATCCAGTATTCGGTCAAATTCCTGCCTGGCCGTCGCCGGATTGTCGCGCATAGCCTGAATCCGGTAACTCATTTCTGACCATTCGCGCTGCATCGTCGCACGATCCAGCTCGAGTACAACCTTGTCATCACTTCGAACCGTGAGCGTCGCTTGCGTTTCCACTCGTCCTATCGCCACGGCGGATATCCTGTGCCGATCAATGATCATCTGCACCTGCGTCAGTTTGCTTTTGGCCACCTGCACAACCGCGCCGAGCTCTTCATTGAACAAGGTCCTGAGCAACTCGGGTCGCGATCCGCTGAGCGCCAAAGATACGCCGAGCCGGCCCGCAAAAATCATCTCCGCAACGCTTGCAAACAGCCCACCGTCGCTACGATCGTGATACGCCAGCAACATATCGCGCGCGTTCAGTTCCTGGATCGCGGCAAAAAACGCCTTTAGCGACTGCGGGTCGTCGAGATCAGGCGTGTCGCCGCCCGTGCGCCGATAGGTTTGTGCCAGGCAAGAACCGCCAAGCCGATTCTTGCCAGAACCGAGGTCAAACAACAACAGGTAACTCGGTTCGTCCGTTTCACGCAGCTCAGGCGTCAGGTGGCGAGTAACATCGTTGACGGGGGCAAATGCCGACACAATCAGCGACACGGGCGCGACGACCTGGTGTTCGCCAGCTTCATCTTCCCAGCGAGTACGCATCGACATCGAGTCCTTGCCGACGGGAATGGCAACGCCGATTTCGCGGCACAACTCGTCGCCAACCGCTCTGACCGTGTCGAACAGACTGGCATCCTCGCCGGGATGTCCCGCAGCGGCCATCCAGTTGGCCGACAGCCGCACTTTGCCAATGTCGTCAATCGGTGCTGCGGCAATATTTGTAATCGACTCCGCGACAGCCATGCGACCGGACGCCGGAGCATTGGTCGCTGCCAGGGGCGTTCGTTCGCCCATCGCCATCGCTTCTCCGGTCGTACTTCCAAAACCGGATGCCGTAATCGCAACGTCGCTAACGGGGATCTGCCACGGACCGACGAGCTGGTCGCGCACGCTCAGGCCGCCAACCGTACGATCGCCGATGTGTATTAGAAAAGACTTGTCCGCGACTGCCGGAAACCGCAGCACACGTACGGCCGCGTCTATCAATTCGATGCCGGTCAGATCCAGACCCGCATCCGGCACCACCCGATGTTCGACCTTGCGTTCCATTTTGGGCGTATTGCCCAGCAGCATGTCCATCGGCATGTCGACAATGCGATTGTCGAAATCACGATCGTTGACGACCAGCTTGCCGTCATCGGTCAACGTGCCAACCACTGAAACCGGGCAGCGCTCTCGTTCGCACAGCGCCTTGAACTCGTCGATGCGATCTTCACTCACGATCAGCACGTAACGTTCCTGTGCTTCGTTGCACCAGATTCCCATCGGCGACATGCCGGGCTCGGCGTTGTCCACGTCGCGCAGCTCGATCTTTGCACCGTGTTTGCTGTGATCGACGGCCTCGGGCACTGCGTTCGACAGGCCGCCTGCGCCCACGTCGTGAATCAGTAATATCGGGTTGGTATCGCCCATCTCCCAGCAGCGGTCGATCACCTCTTGCGCGCGTCGCTCCATTTCCGGGTTGCCGCGCTGTACGGATGCAAAATCGAGGTCCTCGCTCGAGGTGCCACTGGCCAGCGATGAGGCCGCACCCCCACCAAGTCCAATCAACATCGCGGGACCGCCGAGTACAACGATTCTGGCGCCGACGGGGACTTCAATCTTGCTGGCATGCTGTGCACGCACATTGCCAACGCCTCCCGCGACCATAATGGGTTTGTGATACCCGCGAATCTCGTTGTCAGGCAGACCCGGCAGGCGGCTCTCGTAGGTGCGAAAATAGCCCGTCAGGTTGGGTCGGCCGAACTCATTATTAAAGGCAGCACCACCGATTGGCCCGTCGATCATTATTTCCAGGGGCGTTGCCATGCGGTCGGGATGCGGAAAATCGTCTTCCCAGGGCTGTGCGTAATCGGGTATGCGCAAATGCGACACCGTAAACCCCGTGAGTCCGGCTTTCGGCTTGGCGCCAAGGCCGGTCGCGCCCTCGTCGCGAATCTCGCCACCCGAACCCGTGGCGGCCCCCGGAAACGGAGAGATCGCGGTCGGATGATTGTGTGTCTCCACTTTCATCAGGATGTGGATAGGCTCGTCGACGTACGTATACTCGCGGTCGTCCGGCCGGGGCATCAGCCTTGCGCCGTTCCAACCTTCGATCACGGCCGCATTATCCGAGTATGCCGACAGCACGCCGTCGGGGGTTTGCTCCGTCGTGGACTTGATCATGCCGAACAGGCGTTGCTTCTTCGCCTTACCGTCGATAACCCAGCTCGCATTGAATATCTTGTGCCTGCAATGCTCGGAATTGGCCTGCGCGAACATCATGAGTTCGGCATCGGTCGGGTCACGTTCAAGTTCGCCGTAACAGCGAACCAGGTAATCGATCTCGTCGTCGGACAACGCAAGTCCGAGATCCGTATTGGCTGCAACGAGGGCCTGCCTGCCATCGTCGGCAAGCGGCACGATCGCAACGCGCGCCGGCTCATGCGACGCGAACAGTGCTTCGGCCGATGCGGCCGAATCGAAAACGGCCTCCGTCATTCGATCGAACAAGAGGTGACTCAATGCCTGCACGTCATCGTCGTCGACCTTGGCTCGGAAGCTGATTCCGTAGCAGATGCCGCGTTCAATGCGCTCGACCGAATCGATATCACAGGCTCTCGCGATATCGGTCGCTTTGCTCGACCAGGGCGAAATCGTGCCGGGCCGCGGGACAACATAGAGCGTCCTGGCGGCCTTGCCGAGCTTGCCGGGCTTGTCGCCGGACAACAGCAAGGCGTCCAGCCGCGAACGGTCCTCTTTACTGAGTCCGGCGTTGGTGTCCACCAGGTAAACGAAGCGCGCTGCAACCGACTTGACCCGTTCATCTGCAGCCTGCAGCGCACGAGTCAGTTTCGTCAGGCGAAAATCAGACAGAGCCGACTGTCCGGGCAGTTCCAGCATGTCGGTAGGTGGGGCCTTATTCGAGGGTGGGTGGCATTGGAGACGGATGATACCAGTACTCCGTTATTCGACCACCTACTTGTTACTGTCCCCCGGTGTATAGACAGGCAACGGAAACTGCGCCACGTTACCGCCTTCGAGTTTGCTTATCTTGCTGACACCCTGCTTGTCGACTTCGTCGATGCGAATGATCGAGTGCATTGGCAAATAGGTGCGCCGAACATTTTCGAACTCGGATTTGATCTTCTCCTCGGACGGGTCGACAACCAGGGTCGTTCGTTCGCCGAAAACCAGCTGTTCGACTTCAACGAAACCGAATAACTCACCATGACCGACGCTGCGGGCATAGATCTCGTAGACCTGCCCCTGACTCATGAATACGACCTTGAAGAGTGGTTTGCTGCTCATTTTCGGCGCCGCCGGACATCCAAACACATGGAATATGGACGAGTTTACCGGAAATCAAGGCCTTAGCGTCGTATTTTCAATACGATTATGTGAACTGGGTATCAGCCTATCTCCTTGATTCAATGCACAATTGATCGCATTCGAGTGAGGGCCACTATGACATTGCAACTCAAAATCGTTAGCAAACACCGGGAATTGGTCGGTGAAGACGCTCAGCGCGAATTCCACGAGGAAGGCGGCACCATCGGTCGTTCGCTGCAAAACGACTGGATACTGCCGGACCCGGACCGTTATATATCGGGCCGTCACGCAACGATCGATCACAAGGGTGGCAGTTACTACCTGCTCGATACGAGCAGTAACGGCGTCTACATCAACGACGAAGTTGAGCCGATTGGCAAGGGGCATCCGCGCCGTTTGTTCGACGGCGACCGCATGCGCATGGGCGATTTCGAATTCGTTGTGGCCGTTGATTCCGGCGAGAGCCTTGAATTGCCCCCCGAACCCAAGCCCAGTGTTGTGCCGGATAACATCGAGCAGCTCGTCGAAGAAGTTTCGTTGCGCACCGGCGTAAAACTGATCGAAGAGGAAGAGATTACGGGCGACGATGAATTTCAGTCCGTCCTCTTCAGCCATGCACCTGAGGAAGCGCCGCCACCGCCGCCAAGCGAGCAAGAACCGGCCGCGAGGGAACCGAAGCCGGAACCGAAGGCCGCAGCCAGGCCCGACCCCAAACCGAAGGCCGCGCGCAAGCCCGAGCCGAAACCGAAGACCGCGCGCAAGTCCGAGCCGAAACCGAAGACCGCAGGCACGAAGCGCGACGCCTCGAGCGAAACGCCCGAGGACCTGTTTGTTGCTTTCCTCGATGGCCTGGGCGTCAATCGCGCAGAGCTTCATCCATCCATCGATCGTCCCCACATGATGAAGACAGCTGGCGTTGTGCTGCGTGAGTTTGTCGAAGGCGTCATTAATCTGCTGGCCGCCCGCGCCAACCTCAAGAATGCGTTTCGGCTGGATCAGACGACCTTATTGCCGCGACATAACAACCCGCTGAAGTTTTCTGAAAGCCCGGACGACTTGCTCAAGCAATTACTGGTTGGCGACGAAGGCGATTACCTGGGTGCCAAAGACGCTGTCCACGAAGCATGCCATGACCTCCTGAATCACCAGAATGCGTTCCTTGATGCGATGAACAGCGCGTTCATCGAATTTTCCGATCGTTTCGAACCCGACGAGCTTCAGCAAGGGTTCGACCGTGCGATCGGTGAAAGCAAGCTGTTTGCGTTCAAGAACAAATCCAAGTACTGGGACCTGTATCGCGACCTGTACCCGATAATGACCGAGAAAGGCGGGGGGCGATTCCCGCAGATGTTTGGAGAAGAATTTGTAAGGGCATACGAGCGTCAGGTCGCCGAGTACCAGCGGCATGACCGCGAACAACTCGCGGAAACTGGCGGCGGGTCAGCCGAAAGTGCGCAAGATCTGAAAGTCACGCAGAAAATGGGCGCCCGCAAGATTCCGCGGCAACAACCGCGTGAACCGGATGAAGTCGATCAAGACTTCATCGACGAACTGGATAACAGCATGGCCGAAGAAATAGACCCGTGGGCAAGCGCGAGGCATAGACGGCCGACCTAGCCACTATTCTCCCTGTTCTCGATAAGGTCATCGACAACCGCCGGATCGGCAAGCGTCGACGTGTCTCCCAGGCTATCGAAGTCATCCGCGGCAACCTTTCTCAAGATGCGTCGCATGATTTTGCCCGAACGGGTCTTCGGCAGACCCGGCGCCCACTGAATCAGGTCGGGTTTTGCGATAGGTCCAATTTCCTTGCGCACCCACTTCTGTAATTCCGCACGCAGTTCGTCGCTCGCTTCTATGCCGCCCATCAAGGTGACATACGCGTAGATTCCCTGCCCCTTGATGTCGTGTGGATAGCCGACAACAGCCGCTTCGGCGACATGCTCATGGGACACCAGTGCGCTCTCGATTTCCGCGGTGCCCATGCGATGGCCGGATACGTTCAGGACGTCGTCGACCCGGCCGGTGATCCAGTAATAGCCGTCTTCATCGCGGCGCACGCCATCGCCCGTGAAGTAGCTGCCTTCGAAGGTCGCGAAGTAGGTATCAACGAATCGTTGGTGGTCGCCGTAAACCGAGCGCATTTGGCCGGGCCAGCTATCGGTAATGATCAGGTTACCCTCCACCGCCCCGTCCAGCGTATTGCCTTGGCCGTCGACAATGACAGGCATGATGCCAAACAGCGGCTTGGTCGCAGAACCGGGCTTTAGCGCGGTCGCGCCAGGCAGCGGGCTGATGAGGATGCCGCCAGTTTCCGTCTGCCACCATGTATCGACGATGGGACAACGTGAGTCGCCCACGACACGGTAGTACCAGTCCCACGCCTCCGGATTGATCGGTTCGCCCACGGTGCCCAGCAAGCGCAGGCTTTTCCTCGACGTCTTCTCGACCGGTTCATCGCCTTCTCGCATCAGCGCGCGGATCGCGGTCGGTGCGGTATAGCAAATATTGACCTGGTGCTTGTCGCAAACCTCCCAGAATCGTGACGAGGTCGGATAATTTGGCACCCCTTCGAACATCAGAGTGATCGCGCCGTTGGCGAGCGGGCCATAGACAATGTAGCTGTGTCCCGTTACCCAGCCGACGTCTGCCGTGCACCAATACACGTCGCCCGGGTGATAGTCGAACACGTATTCATGCGTCATCGCCGCGTACACAAGGTAGCCACCGGTGGTGTGCAATACGCCCTTGGGCGTTCCGGTTGAGCCGGACGTGTACAGGATGAACAGCGGGTCCTCGGCGTTCATTTCCTCACAGGGGCAATCTTCATCAACCTGGCCTTCAAGTTCGTGCAGCCAGACGTCGCGGCCTTCAACCCAGTTGACGTCATTACCCGTATTTCGGACCACGAGCACTTTCTCGAGCGTTGTTACATCCGGATTCGCGGCCGCGGCATCGACGTTGGCTTTGAGTGGTATTCCTTTCCCGCCGCGCAGACCTTCGTCGGCGGTCACAACGATGTTGGACTCGCAGTCATGAATGCGGCCAGCGAGTGCGTCGGGCGAAAAACCGCCAAAGACCACTGAATGGACTGCGCCAATACGGGCACACGCCAGCATCGCAATGGCGGCTTCCGGAATCATCGGCATATACAGCGTAATACGGTCTCCCTTCTTCGCGCCGATCGCCTTGAGTGCATTGGCAAACCGGCAAACGCGCGCGTGCAGCTCGTTGTATGTGATCTTGAGATCGCGGCCGGGGTCATCGCCTTCCCAGAGGATGGCGACGTCGTCTCCCTTGCTTTCAAGGTGGCGATCAACGCAGTTGTAACAGGCGTTCAACGAGCCATCGTAGTACCAGCGAATATGCAAGTCGTCTTTTGCGAATGAAACGTCTTTTACCTGCGTAAATGGCTTTATCCAGTCGACCCGCTGCGCCTGTTCGGCCCAGAATCCCTCGTTATCTTCGAGAGAACGTGCATACATCGCTTCGTATTGCGCCTCGTCGATCAACGCGCGCTTCTTTACAGCCTCCGGAACCGGATAGATTTCTTTCGCCATGGTGCTTTGCCTTCCAGTTATTGGCGCTTGCCATGCTTCGCCAGTTTTAACGTCCGTTGCGCGTGAATCAGATGCGGTCGATCAATCATCTTTCCGTCCATGCCGAGCGTCCCTGCGCCCGGGTTTGCCTCGAACAGCTCCACAATGCGTTGAGCGTGTTCGACTTCAGCGCTCGATGGCACAAACGCGGCGTTAATCGCTTCGATCTGTGCCGGATGAATCGCGAGCATTCCGCTAAATCCGTCGCGGCGCGCATTGGCTGCATAGCGTAGCAGCCCGTCGTGATCACGGAAGTCCGTAAAGACCGTATCCAGTGCCGTAACTTCCGCGGCCGCCGCCGCCAGTAGACACAGTGAGCGCGCCATCTCGAAGGTCGGTAACCAGTTGCCGTCCCGGTCGCGATTCGCGCTCGCGCCAACCGCAGCGCTTAAGTCCTCCGCACCCCAGGACAGTGCCGACAGCCGTTCCGTGGCGCCGGCGTATGTGCTCAGCGTGAACAGGGCTTCGGGACGCTCCGTGCATAGGGCGATGATGCGGGTTTGCCCCGCTTCGATCTGGTGTTTTTGTTCCAGCACGTCAATGCGCCGGGACAATGCGATCGCGTCGGCGGCGCTGCGCGGCTTCGGCAGGACGATACCGGTGGGCGCTGAGGGCATGACGGCCTCCAGGTCCGCGTGCGCGTCTTCAGTATCGAACGGGTTGATTCGCACCCAGATATTTTGCTTGCCCTGCAGGTAGTCGGCCGCCATCTGGCGTGCGGCGGGTCGTGCCTCGGCCGCAACGGCGTCCTCGAGGTCGAGAATCAGGGCATCGGCGCCAGCGTCTGCCGCCTTCTGCAGTTTGCGTTCGCTGTCGGCCGGAACAAACAGGAAGCTGCGGTTCACTCAGGCTTCCTCAGCATCAGCGCCGTTCGCTTGCATTCGGCGACCAGCTCGTCGTTCTGATTAAACGCCCGGTGACAAAAAACCACGATGCCATTGTCCGGACGTGACTTGCTGTCGCGCAGTTCCAAGACTTCGGTTTGAATGTGAATGGTGTCGCCGCAAAAGAGTGGCTTCGGAAAACGAACCTCGTCCCAGCCGAGATTCGCGACCGTCGTTCCATGCGTTGTGTCATTGACGGAAATCCCGACCATGAAGCTTAAGGTAAGACAGCTGTTGATGAGTGGCTTGCCATAGGGTGTGTTTTTCATGAATTCGGCATCGAGATGCAGGGCGGCCGGATTGTGCGTCATGGTCGTGAGCAGCACGTTATCGCCTTCGGTTATCGTCCGGCGAATCGGATGATCGAAAGTCTGCCCTACGCTGAATTCTTCGAAATACAATCCTGGCATCGGAGGCTCTTGTCTTGCGGAGATGACCCTCGATTGTGCCAGCGTCGTGGTCTTCAATACAGTAGCAATAACAACGATGGTCATTCTATGATAAGTCGGGATAACAGGAGCCACACATGAAAATCTCGCGCCGACAATTCACGAAAGCCGGCCTCGCCGCCGCATCGCTGGCCGCGCTGGGCAGTTCCAACACGCTGGCCGGTCCCGCGCCGGGCATCCGCAAGGCCATTCCGTCGTCGGGCGAGACGCTGCCGATTATCGGCCTGGGGACGAATCGCTACGGCGTGGGTAACTCAGAAAAAGCGCGTGCGCCGCTTCGCGAGGCGCTTCTGCGCTTCCACCAGCTGGGTGGCACAGTTATCGATACGGCACCAATGTACCGCACATCGGAATCCGTCTTGGGCGACCTGATCGCCGACCTCGGTATTCGCGACGACCTGTTCCTGGCGACCAAGACCGATCGCAAGGACGGTAGCGCAGGCACGGTCACGCAAATGGACGAGTCGTTCGTCAAACTGAAGACTGACACTATCGACCTCATGCAGGTACATAACTTGCGTGGCTGGAAAGATGCGCTGCCCGTCATGCGTGACTGGCAACAGGAAGGTCGCATTCGCTACATCGGCATCACGACGTCACGCGCCTCCCAATACGCCGAATTTGAGAAGGTAATGCGACAGGAAGACCTGGATTTCATCCAGGTCAACTACTCACTAGAGCAACGTGAGGCAGCCGAGCGACTGTTGCCGCTGGCCGCTGATCGCGGCATGGGCGTGATTATCAATCGCGCTTTCGGCGGCGGCCGAATTTTTGCCGAGGTCGATGGTCGGCAGTTACCCGACTGGGCGCGGGAGTTTGGCTGCGACAGCTGGGCGCAGTTCCTGCTGAAATACGCGATCGGTCATCCCGCCGCGACGCTCAGCATTCCGGGCATGACCAAGCTGCATCACGTCGATGACAATTTCGGTGCCGCAGAGGGCCGGCTGCCCAACGCCGACGAACGCAGGCGGCAGGAAATGTTTTTCGACAAGCTGTAGTCGCGGAGCACTGCGCCAGCACGCTTATGCGGCGCGCTTGATCGCGTCGATAATAAGCTGCCTGGCCTCGTCCGCATTATGCCAGTCGCCAATCTTCACCCATTTGCCGGGCTCGAGGTCCTTGTAGTGCTCAAAGAAGTGCTCGATCTGTTGCATCGTAATGTCGGGCAAGTCCGAATAGTTGAGTACGTGGTCGTAGCGTTTCGTCAGCGCATGTGAGGGCACGGCGATGATTTTCTCGTCCTGGCCGGCATTGTCCTCCATGATCAGAACTCCGATCGGCCTCACGTTAATCACGCATGCCGGCACCAACTCGCGCGTGTTGACGACCAGCACGTCGATCGGGTCGCCGTCCTCGGACAATGTGTGTGGGACAAAGCCATAATTACCCGGATACGACATCGGTGTATAGAGGAAGCGATCGACAACCAGCGTTCCGGCCTCCTTGTCGAGTTCGTATTTGATGGGCTGGCCGCCGAGCGGCACTTCAATGATGACGTTAACGTCGTCGGGCGGCTTATCGCCGATTGTAATGGCGTCGATACGCATGGGCTGATTCCTGAGTGATGGCTTGCGAACGATCGCTCGTGCGAGCGGCCGATATTTTAACGCGGTCACCGATGAAACGCTTGCCTAAGATTGCGCACGGTGCCCGGCTACCTTGCTCACAATTGGCGCTGCCAGAAGGGGTACCAGGCTGGCCGGAAGTATCACTGCCCAGCCCCAGATACCCGGCGCGGTGAGTTTGAGCACGTCGCGTAATGGCGGCAGGTAGACTGCCGCGAGCACGAGGACCAGGCAAATAGCCAATGCGGCCCAGATCCAGCGGTTCCGAGTGATCTCGTTGTCAATCACGCGCTTGATGTCGTCGCGCATGTTAAAGACGTGCCACATCTGCGCCAAAGCCAGGGTCCCGAAGGCAACCGTCACCGCTTGCTGTTGATTGAAACCGAGGTAATAGAACGAGGTCGCCATGGCGGCCAATACGGCGGCCGCCATGATCACGCCATGAAGGCCGATAAGGATCCAGTGCTTGCGCGTCAAAACGCGCTCTGTCGCAGGCCTGGGCGGTTTTGTCATCAGCAGCTGCGAGCCCTCGCCAACGCCAAGTGCCAGCGCCGGGAATACATCCGTGACGAGATTCAGAAACAGGATTTGTAACGGCAACAACGGTAAAGGTGCGCCTGCAATCGTTGCAATACTGACAACGAGAACCTCGCTCGTATTGCACGACAGGAGGTAAACGACGAACTTTCGAATGTTGCCGAAGATGCCTCGGCCATAAGCAACGGCCGAGACAATTGTGTTGAACTCATCGTCCTGTAAAACCATCACGGCTGCCTCTTTCGCGACGGCCGTACCGCGCAAACCCATGGCGACGCCGATATCGGCTTTCTTCAGCGCTGGCGCATCATTGACGCCATCACCCGTCATGGCGACAACATGACCATTCTGCTGGTACAGGTCGATCAGTCTGAGCTTTTGCTCCGGCGTCACGCGTGAGAATACGCGCGCGCCAAGCAGCTCCTCAGTGCGACTGTCGGCAAACAACTGGTCGACTTCCGGGCCGCCCAGGAAACGCTCAGGCCCGAGGGAGGCGCTGACGACGCCGGTCGCTGTCGCGATATTCCGTGCGGTCGCGGCATGGTCACCGGTGACCATGACAACCGAAATGCCCGCCTCGTGACAGCGCCGAATAGCAAGATCTACGCCGTCCCGTGCCGGATCTTGCATACCAACGATGCCGAGCAGCACAAGCTGACTGTAAGGATCAGCTTTTTCATCGTCGCTGCTTTTTTTCGCGACGGCAATCGTGCGCAGACCTTTCTCGCCTAGCTGTTCAGCTCGCAGCAACCAGTCGTGACGACTTGCCGCATCGAGCGGCCTATCGCCGTTGGCGCTGCGTATCGTCACACATCCCGGTATGACGGTTTCAGGTGCGCCTTTGACCGCAACCAGCAACCCGCCGCTGTCCCGGTGCCAGGTCGCCATGCGTTTCGAATCCGGATCAAACGGATCCTCATGAATCTCGGGAACAGTTTTTAAGAGCTCATGGCGCCAGATACCGCGAGCCGACGCGGCGACGAGCAACGCAACCTCTGTCGGATCACCAATGCCCGCCTGTTGCTCCTCGTCGGCAAGGTTCAGCGATGCATTGTTACAAAGGGCGGCCGTTTCCAGGAGTTCGTCCAGCAATGCCGCCGCGCGCTCATCGGCTTCTCTGCCATCGACATGGAACGTTCCGCGCGCACGGCGCTCCGCACCCTCGACACTTACGTCGGCGCCGGCGAGCCGCACCGTTGACACAGCCATGCGGTTTTCGGTCAGCGTTCCCGTCTTGTCCGTGAGAATCACGCTCGTGGCGCCCAGCGTTTCGACGGCCGACAGCCGCGTAATCAAAGCATTGCGTTTCGCCATCCTCCACATGCCGCGCGCAAGTGCGATAGTCGCGACAATGGCGAGCCCCTCGGGTATCGCGGCGACCGACAGGGCAATGGCAACCTCGATCGCGAGAAACAGCTCGCGACCGCTGAGAATTCCGACGAACGCGATTACCACGGCGATTCCGATAATTGCCCAGGCCAGACGGGCGCCGAGCGCATTCAAGCGTTTCTCGAGTGGTGTTTGTTGCGCGCGCGCGTGCGCCACCTGTTCAAAGATCTTGCCAAACTCGGTTGTCTTGCCGGTACCGACAACGACACCCTTGCCCGATCCGCGAGTGACAGAAGTTCCTTTGAACGCCATATTCTGACGGTCCAGCACGGGGGTTTCCTCGTCCAGTTTTTCCGTGTGCTTGTGGACGGGAAGCGATTCACCCGTCATCGTCGACTCATCAATGGTGAGTTTTGATGCCGCAATGAGCCGCATGTCTGCTACAACGAGATCACCCGCCTCAAACAACACGATGTCCCCGGGTACGAGCTGCTCGGCCGCCGTCGTGCAGACTTTTCCGCTGCGTAATACGACGCAATCGACACGCACAAACCCCCTGAGCGCTTCCATGGAGCGTACCGCGCGCCACTCCGTCAAGAAGCCGATCAGCGCGTTGATCAGAATGACCGCGAATATCGCAATACCCTCCGCAAAGTCAGAAAAAAGAAACGCCAGCGCGCCAGCGACCAGCAACAGGATTACGACGATGCTCCTGAATTGCGCGAGGAGTATGGACACGCCGTGGCGGGGACGGGTTGTTTCGAGCTCGTTACGACCGAAGGTTCGTTGGCGCTTCAACACCTCGTCGGCGCCAAGCCCGACGTCCGGGTCAACGGACAAGGTCTCCAGGACGACGTCGGCGCCTTGGCTCCAGGCACACGAATTCTGATTAGCTGGCGGGGCCACGGGCTTCATCAATCGTCATCACAGAAGAGCGGCACGCCCGCATCGGCATGCCAGTCGACGATGCCGTCCCAGATCTGATCTGCCGTTTCTGCATACCAGAACAGTTGTCGATCGACTGAATCTATCAATCCCCATTCGGCGAGAAAATCGATATCGATAACACGCCGCCAGAATCCTTCACCAACCAGAATAACGGGAAGAGGTTCGATTCTCCGACATTGCACCAGGTTCAAGGTCTCGAACAACTCATCCAAGGTACCGAAGCCGCCGGGAAAGACGACCAGTGCTTTCGCGCGAACCAGGAAATGCAGTTTGCGAATCGCGAAGTACTGGAAATTGAAGCTAAGCCCGTCACTGATGAAGCGATTCGGAACCTGCTCGTGCGGCAACCGGATATTGAGGCCGATGCTTTTCGCGCCGACGTCGCTGGCGCCACGATTCGCGGCCTCCATGATTCCGGGGCCGCCCCCGGTCATCAATGTCAGCCGACAGTCTTTCGGACCTTGCCCCGAGCGCCCCACGATGGCGCCGAAGTCACGGGCGATTCGGTAGTAGCCCGCTGCGCCGGCGTCCGGGAGCTGTTCGGAATCGGGGACGCGCGTGCCGCCGAATACAACGATCGTGTGCTGTATACCATGCTCGCGCATCGCAAGTTCGGTCTTGAGATAGCCGTCGGCAAGACGCTCCGCGCGACGCAGGGCGTCAGCGGGTATCTCGAGCCCGGTAACTTCCGAGATCTTAAGTTTCATAAACCTAGCCGCCGCCTCTCAGATCCGAATCGTCTGGCCCCGTTCCGCGATGAACACCGGTGCGCGCAGGTCCTTACGCACCTTCTTCGCCAACGCGCTTTGAGCATCGGGTTCGCCATGCACCAGGTACAACGGCGGCCGATTCCTGAATGCCTCATACCATGTGATCAGGTCGGCCTGGTCGGCATGGGCCGACAGCCCGCCGATCGTATGCAGTTGGATGCGAACGCGGTACTCCTCGCCATAGAGCTTGATCGTTTCGGCGCCATCGACGAGCCGCCGACCGAGGGTACCGTAGGCCTGGAAACCCACGATCACGAGGTGACACTCGGGTCGCCAGACGTTGTTTTTCAGGTGATGCAGGATGCGTCCGCCGCTGCACATGCCGCTACCGGCGATGATGATTGCGCCCGATTCTATTTCGTTGATGCGCATCGACTCTTCCGGACTCAGCGTCTGATGATAATTCGGCAACTCGGGCAAGTTCGAATCCGGCCCGAACAACTTTGCGCCATAGAGATGCCGAAACCTCGAATACACGGCCGTCGCCTCGATAGCCATGGGGCTGTCGAGGTAAATCTGCCACCGGTCGAGGTGCCAGCGATTGTAGTTCTCCGCCATCAGGTACAGCAGATCCTGCGTCCGACCCACCGTAAACGCAGGAATAAGAATATTCCCCTGACCGGCACTGGCAGTCTCGAACACCCCCGTCAGTTCATCCATCGTATCGTCGAACGATCGGTGCAGGCGATCGCCGTAGGTACTTTCCATTAACACGGCATCGGCCTGTGGAAGGACGGCCGGAGGGTTCATGACCGGCGCATCCCGGAAGCCGATGTCTCCGCTGAACACCAGGGTCCTGCTTGTGGAGTCGCTCGTGTACGTCAGTTCGACGATAGCGGCTCCGAGGATGTGGCCGGCGTCGAAGAAGCGCAGCGTCAGCCCGGGCACCACCGTCACTTCGTCGCCGTAAGCAGCACCTTTGAATAGAGTCAGGCAATTCTCGGCATCCTCTCGCGTGTACAAGGGCTTGATCAGCGCCTGCCCTTTGCGCCGGCGTTTGCGGTTCTCCCACTCGGCGTCCTTCTCATTCAGGTAGCCGGAATCCGGCAACATAATTTCGCACAGCGCTTTTGTCGCGTTCTGCACATAAACAGGTCCGTCGTAGCCTTGTTTGGCGAGCAGCGGCACTCGTCCGGAATGGTCGATATGCGCGTGACTGAGAATGACGGCGTCGATCTCGCCGACCGAAACCGGAAACGGGTCACTATTGCGTTTTTCGTTGTCCGCACCGCCCTGAATGAGCCCACACTCGAGCAACACTGTGTGCGAATCGGTTCGTAATACATACAGGGATCCTGTTACTTCGCCCGTCGCACCAAAGAACTGCAGCTGGAAACTCATTGAAACGCTCCGAGAAACTTCATCACGACATAGGCGATATACAGCGTGAGAATAATAATCGCCTCGAACTTCTGAATACCAACCTTCCTGATGAAGAAAAATAACACGACCAAAGTCAGACCAAACAGGAACGGGATTTCCTGTCGCCACATGTCCGAACTGAACTCAAGACCCGCGATCGCTGCGGCAACGCCGATTGGCACTAACGTATCGAAGACGTTGCTGCCGATCAGATTACCGACCGACAGGGTAGCGCGTCGTTTCAGCATGGCGCCTATCGAGATGGACAATTCCGGCAAGCTGCTCCCCAATCCAATGATGACAATCGCGACGAACGATTGCTCGATGTTAAATGCGATCGCTACAGACACTGCGGATGAAACGGTGAGCTCTGCACTGCCAACGACAACGACCAACCCAATGACAAGATAAGCCAGCGATAGCGCAAAACTGCTTTCGGACGCTCCCTTGGTGCTATGCCCGAGCGTAACTACGTCAACAAATATGAAAAAAAGGTAGCCCACATACAGCAGCGCCAAAATAATACCTTCGACTCGTGTGATCTGGCCATCGAGTCCGAAGATGGCCAGCAGGACCAGCGAACCAAGCAACACGCTTCCTTGCTGGTACACCACCTTCTTCGGCAATTTGAGGAAGCCGATTAATCCCGCCACACCGAGTACAAAACCAATCTGTCCCAGGCAACTGCCGAGCGCACTACCGACGACGACGTCGGAAGCCTCACCTGCGCGCAGGTTCCAGATCGCCGCGTCCACGGCTATGGCGAGTTCGGGCAGATCGCTGCCAATAGACAGCACTGTGAGCCCGACAATGAATTCTGGAACGCCCAATCGATCGGCGACAGCGACCGCCCCGTGGATGGTCAATTCGGTTCCCAGCCAGAGCCCGGCAAGACCTGCAATTAATGCAATTAACTCCATGGTGGGTAGTTACCGGGCGATATCATCAGGTTCAGGTGCCTTCGTCTTTCTCAAATCGGCGCAGACGCTCGCGCATGGTCTCGATTTCTTCTATCAGGTCGAGCGCAAGCGCGACACCCGCGAGATTGATCTTGAGGTCATGCTGCAGGCGCATGGCAGCGTGCGCCCGCTTCAAACTCGTACCTGAAAATCGCCATTGTTGCGGTTGCTGACCGACAGGCTCCAATACGCCCTCGTGCACGAGTTCGATAACCCATTCGATGGATGTCGAACAGGCCCGCGTGAGTTCTGCCGTCGTCAATTCCGTCCGGTCATCGAGCAGGTCCCCGGTGAGTGTTTTCTGTGTCATGGCCTCTTTATACCCCCAGTTTACTTCGTGGGTTGTATGGCAGATCCTGCTGCATCTTTTGATACAGCTGCCGGGCACTATCGCTCTCTGCCGGTGGCAGGGTTATTGCCAGCTCAACATAAAGATCCCCGGGCGGCTGACCCGGTATGCCGCGCTTCTGAAGACGCAATTTGCGTTCACGGGTCGTCCCTTCCGGGATTTTGAGATCCACGGGGCCATCGGGCGTTGGTACCTTGACCGTCGCGCCCAAAGCAGCCTCCCACGGTGCGACGGGCAGCTCAAGATAGATATCACGCCCTTCGACCCGAAACAGCCTGTGAGGATTGAATTCGATCTCCAGGTACAGGTCGCCAGCCTTACCGGTCCCTATTCCCGGCGAACCCTGGCCAGACAGGCGAATGCGTTGTCCCTGTTTCACACCCTTCGGGATTTTGACGTTCAGGGTTCGTACTTTGGTCGACACATGCCCGGTGCCATCGACCTCCGGTGTGCGCAATGAGAGGCTGCGTGAGGCTCCCTTGTAGGCATCTTCGAGGTCAATCAACACCTTGGCGTGATGGTCTTCACCTCGTGCATGCATCCCGGCTTGTTGCTGCGCGCCGCGCGCAGACTGAAAATCGTGCCCAAACAACGATTCGAAGAAATCGCTGAAGGCGGCTGCATCGGCGCCGCCATCGCCGCCGCTGAATTCAAAACCGGCATCCCAGTTCGGCGGCGGCCTGAATTCCTGTCCCGCCTTCCAGTTCGCGCCCAGCTGGTCGTAAGCGGCGCGTTTTTCCGGATCCTTGAGCACGGCGTAGGCTTCGCCGAGATCTTTGAAACGCGCTTCGGCGTCCGCTTCTTTGCTCACGTCAGGATGATACTTGCGAGCCA
>JABDNG010000120.1 GCA_013001045.1 Woeseiaceae bacterium
GAGAGCTTCCAAAGTACGTCAAGGGTATCGAGGGTGGCTCTTCTAAAGACGCGTTGCTAAAAGGCACAATTCGTGTGGACTACACGGTGTCACCGCGCGGCCGGGTGCGAAAGATTCGCACCGAGGCGATTCCGGAGGAATTCACCGACATGCAACGGATGGTACATCGCGAGATTCGGCGCCGCGTATTTCGCCCGCGAATGGTTGACGGCCAGTTGCGGGAATCTGAGCCGCTTAACTTCGAGCATTCCTTCTTCTACCGGCAGGTGGATCTGGATAAGCTGGTAAAACCTGGAGAATCAGCGAAAGAACCGGCGCCGTCCGACAATAACTCAAGAACCTGACGGAAGACCGACACCAGTGAAAATGCTAAGCCTACCGACCAGAAGCGAGGCCCTGGCGGGCCGTGACACACCCATGCCCGTACCAAAACACCATTTTGTGAATGGTGCACCGCTGCGGGGACCGTTTGCGGACCACTTGCAGCAGGCCGTTTTCGCGCTGGGCTGTTTCTGGGGCGCCGAACGGTGCTTTTGGCAGATTGACGGGGTCTACTCGACATCAGTCGGATATTCCGGCGGCATCACCCCCAATCCGAACTACCAGGAGGTCTGCTCAGGCGATACGGGACATACAGAAGTTGTGCAAGTGATTTTCGACCCTGCCAAGGTAAGCTACAAGCAGTTGCTCAAGGTCTTCTGGGAGGGCCATGACCCGACACAGGGAATGCGGCAGGGCAACGACATCGGCACGCAGTATCGATCGGCCATCTATACGATCAATGATGCGCAACAGGCCGAGGCGCGAACATCCCTTGCTGCCTATCAAGGCGAATTGAATAAAGCGAACCTCGGCACGATCACGACCGAGATCCTGCCGCTCGACACCTTCTTTTTCGCGGAGGACTACCACCAGCAATACCTGGCCAAAAACCCAGGAGGCTATTGCGGATTGGGCGGCACCGGCGTGACTTGCCCGATCGGCCTCGACCTCGACAAGAAGTCTGCGTAGCATCTGGCGCTACGCAATCGGGGACATGTCATTGGCCATCACGAATAAGAAGCAAGCAAAGCCGCGCAAGCCGAGTCGCAAGCAAGCCGAGGAAGCCGTCAGGACACTGCTGTTGTGGGCGGGCGAGGACACGCGACGCGAGGGACTCGTCGATACACCGAAGCGTGTCGCGAAGGCCTATGAAGACTGGTTTAGCGGCTACAAGAGTAATCCGATCGAATACCTCAAGCGCACCTTCGAGGAGGTCGACGGCTATGATGAGATGATCGTGCTGCGTGATATCGGGTTTGAGTCCCATTGCGAACACCACATGGCACCGATAATCGGGAAAGCGCACGTTGGCTACCTGCCCAACAACAAAGTAGTCGGCATCAGCAAGCTCGCCCGCGTCGTCGAGGCTTTCGCTCGACGATTCCAGGTGCAGGAAAAAATGACGGCACAGATCGCCAATTGCATTCAGGACGTCCTGCAACCCAAGGGCGTTGCGGTCGTCGTTGAAGCAGTGCATCAGTGCATGACGACACGCGGCGTCCACAAGTCGGATGTCTCAATGGTAACCAGCCAGATGGTTGGTACATTTCGCAAAGACGCGCGTACGCGATCTGAATTTCTGCGCATGATCGACGCGCAACGTTAGTACACCTTCACGGTCATGAAAAAAAGCGTCTTGACCTCCGGGCTCTTGCTGGCAGTCGTCATCGTCTATTTACTGACATGGCCAGTGCCGATCGATCCGGTAAGCTGGCCGGCGCCGAGCGACCGCGGCCTGGTCGATCCCTTCGAGGCAAACAGTCAGCTGCAGAGCGCCGTCAGCATCAACCTGAATGAGTACGAAGGGCCTGAAGATGCCGCGTTCGGCATTGACGGGCATATCTACGTGACGACCCACGGTGGACACGTCATACAGGTTCAGGGCCGGAAAATACGCGAGTACGCATTTCCCGGTGGCAGGCCGCTAGGCATCGAAGCCAGTGGCGACGGCTCGTTCATCGTAGCGAACGCCTATGTCGGGCTGCAGCACATCGATAGCGACGGAACCGTCTCCACGCTGCTCAGCGAGGTCAACGGGCAGCCGCTCATCTACGCCAACAACCTCGCAATCGGGGCCGACGGAACGATCTACTTCAGCGAATCGAGCCACAAGTTCGGCGCTCAGTCGTCCAGGGGCACTTACGAAGCGAGTCTGCTGGACATCATGGAACACGGCGGGCATGGGCGTGTATTTGCGTTCGACCCGTCGACCGGCAATGTTGATGTAATCCTTGATGGCCTCAATTATGCGAACGGCGTCGCAATCAGTGCAGACGGCAGTTTCCTGCTCGTCAGTGAAACGGGGCACTACCGGGTCCTTAAGTACTGGCTTGCCGGAGAACGGAAAGGCGAGAGCGAGGTGCTGCTCGACAATCTCCCGGGATTTCCCGACAACTTGAAAAGCGGTCGAAACGGTCGCTTCTGGCTGGGACTCGCGGCACCCCGAAATGCTTTGCTGGACGCGCTATCGGACCGGCCGTTCATTCGCAAAATCGTGCAGCGTCTGCCCGCCATCGTGCGCCCGAAAGCCGTGCCGTCTTCGCACGTCATCGCGTTTGATGGAGACGGCGAGATTCTCATGAACCTCTATGACCCGGACGCGCGGTTTCCTACACTGACCGGCGTCCTGGAAACGGACCAGGCGTTGTACCTGACAACCTTATTCGGCAACGACCTGCCGCGACTCGACAAGCGTGATCTCTAGACCCAGCGCGACCGATTTTCACTCTATGCCGAGTTCAGCGACGCCCTGCTGGAACGTGATGTCGACCGGAATCTTCGCGCGCGTCAGCCTGTCCAAATCGCTTTGCAGTTGCGTCGTGATCACGCCTTTTGTACTCGTCAGCTCGGCCGCACCATCGTAATCACCGTCCCCCTGCAAGGTCAGCAACAATCGCGACAAATTAGTCATTGCTGATTCCATCTTTCCATAATCGACGCTGTACCTGCCGCTTTCTGCATCACGATTGAAGGCGCCCTCGTCCAGGAAGAAATTAAAGCGCACCATGTTCGCTTTACCGTGTGCGCTGCTCGCGCCGAAACGGATCGAACGAAAAACACTGGCCATGAACGTGGTGTAGTAGTCGCGGAGATCGACGTCGCCGAGTTCGCCGGCTTTATGCAACTCCGTGATCATGTACAGGCCCAGGATATCCGCCTTGCCCTCTTCCATGCTCGAGGCTAGGTCCAGCATCGCTTCGCGAACGGTGCCACTACCATTGATCGTATTCTTGATACCCAGGCCATGCGCCACTTCGTGGAACATCGTGTTGGCGAAGAACGCATCGAAAGTAATATGCTCGCGTTGCGACTCGTCGATCAATACATCCGCGATAGGCTCCAGAATTTTCTCGAATTTTGCGCGCATGGCGTTCTTCAGCTGCAGGCGTCGTGTGCCTTTGTCGAGCTGCACCTCCTCGTCGTTCGGCAAATTGATTGCAATCGTTTTTGATCCAGCGTTGCTGTGCCCCGCGTAGTAGACGACGTCATAGGCGTTGAGATCGGAATCGGTCCCTGGTGTTTCCCATTTGTATTCGTCAGCAACGGGTAGTCCTTCCTGCAGATCCGGGAGAAAGGCGGCGAATCGACTCAGGCGGTCACTCCATTCCAGGTCCTTGATCAGGACGTAGGACTCGTAGGCAGCACGATAACCGAACAGGCGATCCTCGTACGTTTCGATAGGACCAATCACCACATCGATATCGTTGTCCTTTACATCCATCCAGTAACGGTCACTGATCTGGAATTCGTCGCTGATCAAGGCCGCCGCGCGCAGTTTCAGGTAATTTGCAAAATCGCTGCTTTCCGCCAGTTTTGCCGCTTTCCGTAGCAGCCCGGCAGCCTCGCTGAGTTCCGCGGCATAGGCAACGTGATAGGGAACCAGCACGAGCTCGCCGGCCTCGTTGCGGCGAATCAGGGAATACAGGCCGCCCTTGCCGGGCAGGTACGCTTCGTTGAACTCGTCCTTACTCATATCGGCCGGATAGAACCCGGCACCCAGCGGCTTCGCGCCAACACCGTCGATAAACGGCTTGTCGTTGTCAAGCCGGTCCCAGGGACCGTAGTTGAGCTCCGCAAAGCGACGCGCTGCGAAGTTGGGTATTGTTTCCAGCCACGCTTCGTGACCCTCACCAAAGCTCTGTTTCCAGAACAGGTCGTCCATGATCCTGGATGCGTCGATCAGCAACTTGATCATTTCGAGCTGGTCATCGCTGAGCTGACTCAGATCGGCAGTTAACGTGAAATCGGCGTAGATTTCAGGTCTCGGTTTGACCGTGACCAGCGGCTCCACGGTAGGCTCGGGTGGCGCCTCGGCGCCGCAGGATGCGATCAGCGCCGACACCAAAAAAACGCCGAATCGGCGCGCTAGAGTTTGGAATTTCACAGCTTCCCCCTGAAGCATTGCAAGTCGGTCATTATCGCACAGCCGACATCGTGAAACCGCCCCTCAACTGTTCAAAGGTCAATCAACTCGACATCACTGTTGCTCAGCTGTTGCCCCAGGAACAGACCTCCAACGCGGGCGAAACGCGTAGCACCGTCGGTTGCAAGGAATCGCAGACTGCCGTCGGCCTCACTGGCGCGCAGGGTCCCGTTCGAACGCAAGGTTTGTGACACCACCGTCGCGGTGGTACTTGCCGAATCAACCAGTAGAACCCGATCCGAAACAATCGCCCGAATCGACTCCTTCAGCAGCGGAAAATGCGTGCAGCCGAGGATGATACTGTCAGTGTCAAAATCGTTTTCACTGGCCTCATGGAGATAGCGACGAATGATCGACGCCGCAATGTCGCCGTCCGTCCAGCCCTCTTCGGCCAGCGCTACCATTAACTCGCAGGCCTGTTCTCGCACAATCGCCGCAGCATCCAGCGATTCGATTGCCTTGCGATAGGCCCCCAGGCGCACGGTTGCTTCGGTCGCAAGAACGAGGTGTGACCCTCCGGGTCGCGCACTGACTGCGGCCGTGGCGCCGGGCTCTACAACGCCGATCACGGGCAACCGGTTCATTTGTGCACGAAGGGCGTCGAGAGCAACAGCGGATGCCGTGTTACAGGCGACCACGAGCAGTTTGATGCCCTGCTGCTTAAGCTTCGCGGTGGCCTGTGTGGCGTAACGGGAAATCGAGGTCGGGCTCTTGGTCCCATAGGGAAGACGTGCTGTGTCGCCGAGGTAGACGAGATTCTCGTGTGGCAGCTCGTCACGAATCGCCTTCAGCACGGTAAGTCCGCCCACACCGGAATCGAATATTCCGATCGGCAGTTCGCTATTGGTTGAAGCATTCATTGGTGCATTGTGCCGAAGGATGGCCAACTGTGGAATAATCCTTTTCCGATTCACTGATTGACGGAAGCCTGAAACGTGCAGAAATTGCTTTACGGAGTCGGTGCCCTGGTCGCGTTGTTGATCATTATTGGATTCGCGCTGCCGCGACGACACCATGTCGAAGTTTCGGTCGAGATAGATGCCCACCCGGCCACTGTGTTCGCGTTACTCAATGACTTTCGCCGTTACCCACTCTGGTCGCCGCTGGTCGATACCGATCCGAATGTACGAATTCTCTATTCGGGCAATAGCACCGGCATCGGTGCCACAATGAGTTGGGACGGGACGATTGTCGGCAGCGGCACCCAGACGATTGTCGAGAGCAAGCCCTTCGAACGGGTCGGCATCGTAATGAACCCGGGCGAACCTGGCGAAGCGGCGTCCGAGTTTGCCCTGCTTGCCGGCACCGGTACCACGATCGTGAC
Organism: Woeseiaceae bacterium; assembly: GCA_013001045.1. Classification (GTDB taxonomy): domain Bacteria; phylum Pseudomonadota; class Gammaproteobacteria; order Steroidobacterales; family Woeseiaceae; genus UBA1847. The sequence continues at coordinate 5,790 of JABDNG010000120.1, forward strand.
GTGGGGCTTCGACGCTGACTATGGCATGAACATTGTCGGACGGTACTTTGCGCCGATGCTCGGCGGCATTGTCGCGCGCGATTTCCACGATGGCCTCGCGAACCTGAAGGAACTGGCGGAGAGTCTGCCCGGTGCCGACTTCAGCAACATCGAAATCGAACGTATCGTCGTCGAACCGATCGACATTGCTTTACTCTCGGCATCGTCCCGACCGGAACCGGCAGCGATATCCGAGGCAATGGGCGCCGCTTACTTTCAGATTCTGACGTTTATTGACGCCGAGAAGCTCGAAGACGCCGGGTCGCCATTGTCCATTAAACGCAGATTCAGTGGCGCCGAACTCGTCTTCGACGCGGCCATACCCGTCAGGGGGATAACGGACGCGACGCCGCGTGACGGGGCGACGGTCAGGATAGGCACTACCTATGGCGGACCCGTCATCCGCGCCAAACATGTGGGCCCTTACCGCACCTTGTCGGAAACACATCGAAAGATTTTGGCCTTCCTGGCCGCGCACGGTATTGAGCGCAATGGCGACGCGTGGGAGTCGTATGTGAGCGATCCGGGCGATATACCCGAGGGCGAATTGCTGACCTACATCTATTACCCGATCAGTTCGACTTGATAAGAAATGGCGGAACGCGAACTTTTTCATCGTTGCCGCGTGGCAGGGCGGCCGCGGCGTCGTCGCGCAGTCTCGACAGCTCGCCAAACAGCGCAACGACCTGAGCTGCGCACTCGCTGGCGTCTTGCGGCGACATCTTGCGAACGGAGGCACAAACCGGACTTTCGCCCTTCAACGGCGTAACCCGGTGCATTGACTGACGCAGGTCGGTAAACGGCTGTTTCATCGCGATGGGTAGCTCATCCTCGTCGATATCGTTGAGATGCTCTTCGTAGGCCTTGATAAGTCTTTGTTTTATATGGCCATGCCCGACAAGCACGGTGAGTGCTCCGTAAAAGCGATCGACGTGGTTGGTCATTGCGACTCCAGCGTTTGTTATTTTTTTTACCGCCAATTCTATTGGCGGCTTGCTTACGCTCTTCTTATTTCAGGGCCTGACCGCCTCCTGCGGTCCGCGAATCTCCTGCGAAACCCGGAGAGCCCATTCATTCCCTGATCTATCAAGCTCTTGCTCTGGTTTTTTATATCAGAGTTTCTGAAGCGTACGCAAGTCGAGAAGTCATTCCGCCATCACTTCCTGAATTCAATCGTCCAGTGCTCGTCACCGAGCTCTCGCTCGCCAGAGTAGATCGGCTCTTTCTGGCCCACCTGCCATTTCGTCGCGAGCGTCTCGTTCATAACATAATCCCGGTGCGTTTCGAGCGACTTTTCGACCCCCTTTGAGCCTGAAATGCCCAGCGTAATGCGATCCGAGACCTCGAGACCCGCCTGTTTACGCGCATCCTGCACCGAACGCACGATTTCTCGTGCTACTCCTTCATGAATCAGCGCTTCGGTGAGCGTCGTGTCGAGCGCCGTCAGGAATCCGGCATCTTCGCCACAGGCATAGCCCTCAGCCGAGCTGGTTTCGATGAGTACATCGTCACCCTGCAGCGAAATCGTCTCACCGCCCGCCTTTATGTCGAACGACTCCCCGCGCGCAGCGGCAACCGCGATCGCCGCACCGTCCGCCTCATCCAGCGCCTTGCGAATGACAGGTATCAGCTTGCCGTAGCGTTTGCCGATTCGCGGAAGATTCGGCTTGATGCGATAGCGCACGAGGCCGGCGTCACGTGCAATGAACTCGATCGACTTCACATTGAGTTCCTCGAGAATCTGGTCCTGGTGACTGTCTAAGGCTTTCGCGGCGGCATCGTCGGGCGCACGCACCAGCAATCTCGAGAGCGGTTGGCGTGTCCTGACACCGGACTGACCCCGAGCCGCGCGTGCCAGCCCCACGACCTTTTGCACAACGTCGATGTCGAATAACAGATCATCGTTTTGCCATGACGCGTCCGCGACAGGCCAGTTGCCCATGTGCACCGAAACCGGTGCGCCCTTGTCCACGGTGCGAACCAGGTTCTGGTAGACGTTTTCGGCCAGGAACGGCACAAACGGTGCCATGAGTTCGTGCACACCTTTGAGGCACTCGTACAGCGTGAGATAGGCGGCCTGCGTATCTTCCGGATCCGAGGATTTCCAGAAACGGCGCCGGTTGCGACGCACGTACCAGTTACTGAGCTGATCGACGAACGATTCGATCGCCTCGCCCGCCGACTTGGCATCAAAGTGGTCCAGCGCATGCGTAACGGTCGTGATCGTCTTGTGCAGCAACGCCAGCGCCCAGCGATCGATCTCCGGACGCTGCTCGGTCGGAATATCGCGACTCAGGTCGACCGCGTCGAGCCGCGCATAGAGCACGAAAAACCCGTAGGTATTCCAGAACGTATTGATGAAGGAGCTGGCGACGTCCGCAACGATGTCAACGGAAATTCGCTTCGGCACATCCGGCGACAGGCGTGCAAGGAAATACCAGCGCAGCGCGTCCGCGCCGACCGTATCGAAAACGTCGTAAGGGTCGATAATATTGCCTACCGACTTCGACATCTTCTTGCCGTCTTTGTCGACGATGAGGTTCAGGCAAATACAATTCTTGTAGGCCACGTCATCGGAGACCAGTGTTGCGATTGCGTGCAGCGTATAGAACCAGCCGCGCGTCTGGTCGATAGCCTCGCAAATATAGTCGGCAGGGAAGTGCTTTTCGAACTTGTCCTGGTTTTCGAACGGGTAATGCCACTGCGCGTAGGACATCGCGCCTGAATCGAACCAGCAATCGATGACTTCCGGTACGCGCTGCCAGGTCTTGCCGTCTTTCTCGAAAGTGATGTCATCGACGGCGGGCCGGTGCAAATCGAGGTCGGTCAGCGCGCGTCCCGTCAGCTCCTCGAGCTCAGCGATGGAGCCAATGCAAATAAAGTCGCCCTCGCCGTCCGTCCACACGGGCAGCGGTGTGCCCCAGAAGCGTTCCCGCGACAATGCCCAGTCGACGTTGTTTTCCAGCCATTTGCCGAAGCGGCCGTCTTTTATGTGCTCCGGCACCCAGTTGATCGTCTGATTGAGTTCGGCCATGCGTTCACGAAACTTCGACGTGCGGATGTACCAGGCATTCTTGGCGTAGTAGAGGATAGGGTCGCCCGTACGCCAGCCAAACGGGTAGTTGTGCTTGTAACGCTCGGAGCGAAACATGCTGCCGCGCTCTTTGAGAATGCGAATGAGTGGCTTGTCGGCGTCCTTGAAGAACAGACCGGCGACCGGTTCAACCGCATCGACGAAGTGCCCGTCGAGCCCGACGCCGTGTACTACCGGCAGGTCGTTGGCCTGGCCGAGCGCAAGGTCGTCGACGCCATAAGCCGGCGCCGTGTGCACGATACCGGTGCCGTCCTCGGTGCTGACAAAATCAGCAGGCAGCACGGTGAATGCGTTTGGCGCATCGCAGTCGAGATAATCGAACAATTGCTCATAGCGCGTGCCGACAAGTGCGGAGCCCTTTACGGTATTTACGACCGTGTGCTCGACGTCGCGGAATACCGCGTCTCGCAACGCCTCGGCAACAATCAACGTTTGGCCGTCGGACTCACAGTAGCTGTAGTCGATATCGACGCCAACTGCGAGCGCGAGATTGGATGGCAAGGTCCATGGCGTGGTTGTCCAGACAAGAAAATAGGTGTCGTTCTCATCGGCAATCTTGAACCGCACCGTGATAGAAGGGTCTTCCACTTCCTTGTAGCCCTGCGCCAGTTCGTGAGACGACAGGGTTGCGCCGATGCGCGGATCGTAGGGCACGACCTTGTAGCCGCGATAAATCAGGTCCTTGTCCCAGATTCTTTGCAACAGGTTCCAGACGGATTCGATGTAGTTGTTATCGAGCGTGTAATACGCCTCGTCGAGATTGACCCAGAAGCCCATGCGCTCCGTCATCTTCTCCCAGTCGCCGATATAGCGCATGACGGACTCACGACAGCGTTTCGTGAATTCTGCGATGCCGACCTTTTCCTCGATTTCCTTCTTGTCGAAAATGCCGAGTTCTTTTTCAACCTCGTGTTCGACCGGAAGCCCATGGGTATCCCAGCCGGCTTTGCGCGGCACATAATAGCCACGCATCGTCTTGTAGCGCGGGAAGATGTCCTTGAAGCTGCGTGCCAACACATGATGAATGCCCGGCTTACCGTTGGCCGTCGGTGGCCCTTCATTAAAACTGAACTGCGGGCCGTCCCTGGTCGCCTCGATCGTCTTCGCGAAGACATCGTGCTCACGCCAGAACGCCAGCACCCCGTTCTCGAGGTCCGGCCCGTTGTATCGACCCTGCACTTCTTCAAACACGGCTTTCTTGGCTGCCAAAACTCATTACTCCAAATACAAAAACGCCCCGGGCGCATCCTGTGCGCCCGGGGCGATCTCAATTCGTCGCGGTACCACCCGGTTTCGCGGCCAGGCCTTGTCAGGCCAGCGCCGCCTCATGGACCAGCGCCATAAGGGCACAAAGTCCGTCGCTCGTCTCGTGAGCCAATCGGCCAGGCCTACTCGGAGCACGCATCCGCGTAGCCTTTCGGGTGGCGACTCCGGGGTGATATTCGGCAGACTCAAACCCGGAGCTCTCACCATCCTCCGGTCGCTGTGGCTTCAAGTGGGCTGCCTGTTTGTCCCCTTCAGCGTCTTGATCGGGAAAGTACTGACCGCAGCGGAAAAACACAAGCGAAACCGGCAAATAAACCGGTTTATGATGGGCGCTGTCCCCGATTCAGGAATACTCATGAGCAAACCCCGAGCATTGATCACCGGCGCCTCGGCGGGACTCGGCCGGGAATTCGCCCGCCAGCTCGCCGCCGACGGCAAGGACCTGGTCCTTGTCGCTCGCCGCGTCGAGCCCATGGAGGCGCTGGCCGAAGAACTCAAAAACGCCTATGGGACTGACGTCGACGTCATTCAGGCCGACCTGTCGGACCGGGAAACCCCCGTCGCACTATTCGATGAAGTGCAGCAACGGGGACTCGTCGTCGACTGCCTGATTAACAATGCGGGCGCCGCCGGCATCGATCTATTGCGGACAGAAGACTGGTCAACGGCCCACGACTACCTGGAGCTCATGACGAGCTCGGTCGTCGCGATGTGCTATTTCTTCATTCCGCCGATGCAGCAGCGCGGTTACGGCCGGGTGCTCAACGTGGCGTCTGTCGCGGGATATGTCACGACGCCAAGCGACTACAGCTATGGGCCCACCAAATCGTACCTGATCGCGTTCTCCAGGGGACTATCCGGCGCGCTCAGGAAAGACGGCATACAGGTCACGGCGCTGTGCCCGGGCTTCACACACACGGACTTTCACGCGTCAGACAAACTGACCCGAATGAAACGATCGAGCCCGAAATTCATCTGGTACGACGCTGACGTCGTTGTGCGAGAGGGATTAAAGGCGCTGGAAAAAGGCCGTGACACGTATCTTTCGGGCCGCCTGTATCGCTACATCATTCCGTTAATGCGCCTGCCGCTCAGCCAGCGGCTGATCGCGGCATTGGGTATCAAAGTGTGAGTAGTGGCCACGACTCTTACAGACGAATTGCAGTGACGCACCTGCGTGGCTGGAATCGATGATCGCGCTATTCCTGATTCTCACAATGATTGCTGGAATTCTGATTCTTCCGGGTTGGTACTGGGCGAACAAGGGCCTGCCTCAGAGCGTCTGGATATGCCTGTTGCCAGCAACAGGTTTGGCGCTCTGGGCGGCACTAACAGCGCTGGGCTTTGGCGCGCAGAGCCTGGCTAACCTGGTTGAGACACCGCTGATTGCGAGTGTTGCTGTTGTTGTGGCCTACCTGAAGTTTATTGTTTTTGACAGGAAGCCTGCCCTCAATTCCTATGGCACTGTTTTCGCTATTGCTGCGGTTATCCTGGCGACAATCCTATTGAGAACGTTCATGCCGGATCTGCCGGAGTAAGCGCGAGGACACCCATGACACCCGGCAGTGTGCTGGTCATCAAGTTAGCGTGCACGTAGGCGGCGATTTCAATGCGTGAACCGGGCCGAATATCGACATACTTCGCTAGCATGGCGTTGGTCATGGCTGTACTAGCTTTCATACTCGGTTCAGCAGCTTATACGCCCGCACTGATCCTGGCGATCGTTGCGCCACCATTATCGATTTCGTGCCTGTTTCTTGGCGTGTGGCGGATTTCCGTCGTTGCCATTTATTTCGCCGTAGCCGCACTCGTGACTGCTCCTTTGTCTCGAGAGCTCCCCCTTCGAATAGATTATTTACTGGTGATACTTGGAGTAGCGGGGCTCGCTTTGGCATTGCTGCTGTACCTGGGCTACCTCCGCGCAAAGCGTACCGCCTGAAGGTGCACAGGCGCACTCCTGCCACAAACTTTTCTCTGTCGACCGAACGTCGCTATAGCCGCTTTCAGGCGGTAGCAGTCACTCCGTACTGCTATCGAGAATTTCCATTATCTGAATGGTGTTGCCATCCGGGTCGTGCAGTTGAATCAGCCGAAGGCTGTTCCTGGTGTCAAGAATGACTTTCGGTTCAGGAATTGCATCAGGCAATTGCGCGACGAATTCACTCAAATTACTAACCAGAACACCTACCTTAAACGGCCCGTGAACTCTGGTTTCAGGTCGTTCGCCAGCGGCCTCTATCTCAAGCAATTCAACAAAAATACCCTGTTTCTGGAGATTGACGATTGTGAATCGCCCCGGTTCGCTCAACGGTGCCCCGGATGCAAGTCCGAACGTTGACTTGTACCATTCGGCGGAAGTCCTTATGTCACTCACGATTACGGCGAAGTAGCTTCCTTTCGTCTCGGCGGCAATCGGCGCCATAATGACAAGCAAACAAGTGGCAGCGAGCGCTGTGATTCTCGGTTTCATATAATTTACTCGTGGCGTGGGCACACTGGCCGTTATGCTCAAGGCTTTTCCCTGGCATAGAGATAGGCAGGTAAAGCGCAGCTCAAACCGATGGTTAAGTTCAAGAAAATAAACAGATAAGGGTTAGGGCCTCTTGCCCGTTTTTGCTCAGTAAACATGAACAACCAGAATACCAGTGAAGCGAACAACAGGTCAGCGCTGAAGCCGCCAGCTGCACCATTGACGAACAATGCGCCAACAAAGGCGGACAGGTTGATTCCCTCACTCTGAAAGAATTGAAAAAAGAACAGGTAGGGCAGAATCGCCCCGACGATAGCCAGTATCAGGTATATCTTTTTCACGAGTTTCTCCGAAAATGCAAAGTGCCTCAGTGCTGAATGATAATTCAGCGCACGGTATACCGAGTCGAGCGGCGAATCGATGCGCTGAGCGATATTTCGGCCTCTAACTGCCCTCGGCCTTGCTCGCGCAATCGATACAAAGCAGTACCGTCGGATCAAACTCGAGGCGCTTTGGATTGATCGGCTCGTCGCAGGCCTGGCACAGCCCATACTCGCCATCGTCAAGGCGTTTTAGTGCCGCCTCGATCCGCTGCAACGTTGCCTTGCGCCTGTCTTCCGAAGCCTGCGCCATGGCCTGTGCCTGCATGGCGTCCATACGTGAAAGACGGCCGACTTTGGATTGGTCAAGCTCGACAACAGCGGCAGATCCTTGCGCCGATTCTGTCGCCGCTTGCAGTTCTTCGCGCAACCGCAGCAGCCTGTCCCGCATTACCTTTTCACTCATTTTCGATTCACACGCTTCGATGTGTCCCGGTCGGAGCACTTTGCGGTTTTGCCGCTAATCCTGTCAAATCATCCCTATGTTTCCCGAACCCCGTTTCATCGATTCGAACGGCATCCGCATGGCTGTCTATGAGCAAGGCGAAGGACCTGCGGTTATTTTGCTGCACGGCTTTCCGGAGCTGGCTTTTTCCTGGCGACATCAAATCAAGGCGCTGGCCCAGGCCGGTTACCGTGCCATCGCGCCCGATCAGCGCGGCTATGGGAAGACCACCGTGCCGCCCAACGTTATTGACTATCGAGTTGAAGAACTGATCGCCGATGTAAACGGTTTGCTCGACGCTCTGGCGCTGCAAAGCGCCGTGTTTATTGGCCATGACTGGGGCGCGATCTTGCTGTGGCAGATGGCGATGCTCGCGCCGGCGCGCATTGACAAGCTGATCATGCTCAACATTCCGCACTACCCTCGCCCGCCCGAGGATCCGGTCACGATCTGGCGGCGACGATTCGGCAAAGATTTTTACATCGTCAATTTTCTGGACTCGGACGAGGCGGATCGTGTCTTCGCCAGGGACACTTCACATTTCTTTGATGCGACGATGCGGCACAAGCAGCTGTCACGCGAGATGTTCGACAAACTACCGGCTGAAAGGAAGGTCATCAGTCTTCTCCATGCGCTCGCGAAGGACACACAAAGTGGCGAGGCGCTATTGTCAGAGGAAGAGCGTGATTACTATGCGTCGGCTTTTTCAGCCAGCGGCTTCACGGGCGCCATCAACTGGTACCGCAACTGGAAACACAACTGGGAGGTACTCGAAGGCGTCGATCACACGATCGACATACCGACCCTGTTCATCGGCGCGGTTGACGACCTCGTCATCGCGCCGGAGCATATCGAGGCCATGCGCCCGCTGGTCCCCGACCTGGAGATCCACATGCTGGAAGACTGCGGGCACTGGAGCCAGCAGGAAAGACCCGATGACGTGAACCGGCTGATACTGGATTGGTTAATTGAGCGCGGGTGAACTCAGCGAATCGGTACCTTCGCCAAACATCGCTTGATCGAAGGCATTGACGATTACGTTGGTGTCCTGTGCTCCGACGATCAGCAGGCGTTGATTAACCAGGAAACCCGGCACACCAACCAATCCGCTGCTGCGAACCTGCCCTTCTCGAGCGACAACGAACTGTCGAACCTTGTCGTCGTCAACTACGCTGTTGACGTCGGCGGCCGAGATGCCGTGAACCGATGCGATGTCGACCAGTTCGGCTCTGTCGCCGATATCGCGACCCTGCTCAAAGAACGCCCGCATGAGGTCGTCTGCGAATGCCAGCTGATCGATGCCATTCGTTTCGGCGAGGTACATGACCTGATGCGCGGCCAGTGTATTCGGGACATGGCGCAGCTTGTCGAATCGAAAGTCGATGCCGACGGCCTTGCCCTCGACGGCCAGGTGATTCAACACGGGCTCGACGGTCGCGGTGCTGCCAAATCGGCGCGTGAGGTAATCGTCGAACGGTTGACCGTCCGCCGGAATCTCTGGATTCACCTGATACGGATACCAGCGAACCTCGCTCGGCCCCTGCACGGCCTTGAGCGCTTCGTCAAAACGCCGCTTGCCGATGAAACAGAACGGGCAGACGAAATCCGCTATCACGTCGACATGCAACGAGGCGGTCGGTACAACCCGATCGTCGGCTCGGGCGATGTTGGATAGTGTTTCGCTCACTGGGTCATTCCTCCTCAAACAGCTTCTGACGTTGGGGCCATTCTGTTGAACTCAACCGTAGCGCTCGAGGGTTGAACCCAGGGTGAACAGCGCTGTTATTGACTTGGACGCGGCCAGGCGACGAAAGTTTGTGCGGTTTTCAAGGAACTTAGGCGAAATTTGCGAAATTATGCGACAAAATCGGCTATTTGCACCGATCATCACTGATTGTGAACTGTGCGAAAACTTCCGGTATTCGAATCGAGGGTGCCTACATCGAAACACGTTATCGGATTTTAGACCGTTTTTTTCTATTTTTCGTGACTTTTAACGCTTGTTCATGTTTTTCAGGTGATTGAGCCCCTTGACCCAGGCGAGGTACGCGATGCCGCCGGCGAGCATGAAATTGTAGATCTCCGGCATCGTAACAAAGCCTGTTCCCGTTTCGAACTGGCGGTCGGTGAGCAGCAGGGTTCGCATGCCCATGCCGATAATGAGCGCGGACAGCGTGACCAGAGACTCGAAGGCACTGATCAACACGGTCCAGGCGGGCCGCCAGAGCATCAGTGCCAGACAGGTGAAACACACGCCGTAATAAGCGGCCCGCGCCATCGGCAGATCCGCGAGAAACGCGACACGAATGTTGAAATGAAAGGCAACGTCGAGCACGACGAATACGACCGTTGCGGCGTAATAGAGGACGAGAATCTTGCCCGAATCGGTGTGCGTTGGCGTATTGACGGCCGACTCCAATGTAACAAGTTGTAGCAAGCATCACTTGCCACGTCGATTTGTGCAATATTTTGCCCGTGCACCCGGTCTAAAGAAGTATCGTCATTGTCAGGAGCCTGCGTGTGTTGATTAGAAGACCACCCGATATTCGACCCTCGGACATTACGAGCGAAGAGAACTACCTGAACCGACGTGACTTTATACGCGCCGGCGCGGTGGTCGGCGGCTCCATTTTGGCCCCGTCCGCAATGGCTGCGATCGTTCCCGAGGCGCACGGCGCAAAGCTCGGTGACGTCGCTCGCAGCAAGTACAGCACGGATGAGGCGCCGAACAGCTTCGAAGATATTTCCACCTACAATAATTATTACGAATTCGGAACCGGCAAAGCCGACCCTTACAAGAACGCCCAGGATTTTGAACCTCGCCCCTGGACGCTCACCGTCGAGGGTCACGCCGAGAAAACCGGCACGTTCGATTTCGACGACTTCGTAAAGCCGTTCGATCTAGAGGAACGTATTTACCGCATGCGGTGCGTCGAAGCGTGGTCGATGGTCATTCCGTGGGTCGGCATTTCACTGGCCGAGGTCGTGAAATACTTGAGGCCCACCTCGAAAGCGAAATTCGTTGCGTTCGAGACCCTCAACGATCCGTCCCGCATGCCGGGTCAACGCCGACGGTCTCTCGATTGGCCGTACCGCGAGGGCCTGACGATAGCCGAGGCCACCAATCCGCTGTCCATACTGGCGGTGGGCCTTTATGGCCAGGTGCTGCCGAATCAGAACGGTGCACCGATCCGGCTGGTCGTGCCATGGAAATACGGTTTCAAGGGCATCAAGGGCATTGTCCGAATGCGCTTTACCGAAAAGCAGCCAAAGACCAGCTGGAACATGGCGCAGGCGCGTGAGTACGGTTTCTATGCAAACGTGAATCCGCGTGTCGATCATCCCCGCTGGAGCCAGGCTCGGGAAAGACGCATTGGCTCGGGCCTGTTTGCCAGCAAGCAGCCAACACTGATGTTCAATGGCTATGGCGAAGAGGTTGCACACCTGTACAAAGGCCTCGACCTGCGCCGCAATTTCTAAGAAACACTTGGACACGCTGCAGCAAGTCCGGCGAATCTGGAAACCTGTTGTCTTCCTGGTTTGCCTGATTCCGGCCGTGCTGGTCGTCACCGATGCATTCGAGTTGACGGGTAGATTAGGCGCGAATCCGGTCGAAGAAATTCAGGACCGATTCGGCATCTGGGCATTGCGTTTCATTATGGTCACACTGGCTGTAACGCCGATACGGCGCCTGACGGGCTGGAATTGGCTCGCCCGCTTCCGGCGCATGTTTGGCCTGTTTACGTTTTTCTATGTACTCATGCACTTCCTGACCTGGCTGTTCCTCGACCAGGGACTGTTGCTCTCTGCCATTCTCGAAGATATCGTCGAACGACCGTTCATCACGATCGGATTCGTGGCATTGCTGCTGCTTTCAGCGCTTGCCGCGACCTCCACCAACGGTATGCGCCGACACCTGGGTCGTCGCTGGCAGACACTGCACAACGCAACGTATGTGATTGCTGTGCTAGGCGTCTGGCATTACTGGTGGCAGGTCAAGAAGGACATTACTGAACCGCTGACTTATGCGGTCATTCTTGCCGTATTGCTGGGCGCTCGCCTTATCTGGAGCTGGGTTCATAAGAAAAGACGGCTTCGAGCGGCTCACCAAACACCGCAGCGATCTTAAACGCCGCCTCGAGGGACGGCGAGTATTTTTCCTTTTCGATAGCAACGATAGTCTGGCGCGTCACACCGACCCTGTCGGCCAAGGATTGCTGTGTCATTTCGCCGTGTTCGAAGCGCAACGTTCGAATGTTGTTGCGAACGTGAGTCTTTGCCATCAGGCCGAGAACCGATAGAAAGCGATCTGCGAGATGAGTTTCGCAACCTCGGAAACCGTCAGGGTAAACAGTATCCAGACCGCTATCGTGAGCGCACCCATCGTCTCTACCCATTCAAGCGCCTCTACGGCAATAATGCGTGCAACCAGGGTAAACAGCGCGATCCCCAGAACATAGCCGGCGATGCGCTCGGCCTTGAGATTGATAAGGGCATCCCTCTCGTCGCTCGCGTCACCGTCGACCGCAGCGATAACCGATTGATAGATCGCCTCAATAATGATCAACGTGACAATGCAGCCGATGCTGATCGCGACCAATCCAGCTGGGTCTGTTGCATAGGTAGCAGCGTTGAACGCTGCGGGGAAAAACCAGTACGAGACCAGGGCCAGAGCCACGAGTGAACCCCATGCACTTTTCTCCTTGAACGTCATATTCATTGATGTCTCCGTCAAGTTCGTCAATAGAAGTAATGTATAGTATTTTTTACACGATGTCTAGTTTATTTGACTCATACCTGCAAATAAAAGCCGGGGCGGCCGAAGCCGTCCCGGCAATATCACACAGCTTTGTCGTCAGGCGACTTTGACTGTGTGTCTTTCCGCCGCGCGGATTTTCGGAAGCGTAATGTTCAGGATTCCGTCCTTGAGCTCGGCGAGGATTTTTTCAGGATCCACTTCTTCGGGCAAAGCGACTGTTCTTGTCAGCTTGCCGTAGCCGAGTTCGTGCCGATAGAACTCTTCCTTCTCATCTACTTCCTCGAACTTCCTCTCAGCCTCAATCATCAGGCGATCGCCCGCGATTGTGACCTCGATGTCGTCCTTTTCCACGCCAGGCAGTTCGCCACGGACCAGGAACTCTTTGTCGCGGTCAACGATATCGAGGCGGAAACTCCGCTCCATATCGATACCCATCGGCCACTTCCACCCAAAGGGTTCAAACGTCTCCATCCAGCGGCGTGGTGGGAAGTCCTCAAGGAACTCCTCCATGCTGTGGGTGAGAGGCGCCGTCCGTCTTATATCAACCGCCCTTTTGCGGGGCTCGATTTTTCGCAGGATTGACATGTGACACACCTCCTTCCCTTTGCAACGCCGGCGATCCTCCGCCAGCAGATCACTTATACGCTTCGCCCGCCACGATACAATTCGGAATTGTGCGCATTGACACGTTTTCGATCCTGGTCCCAAAAAACCGCCGATGCGGCAACGATCGTCTGCGGTAGAATTCAAGCGTGGCCTCATAAGGATCGGGAATGGCTAGCGACTGGCATATTGCTCAAATAAACATTGCGACGGCGCTTTATCCGCACGACGATGCGCGAATGAGTCAGTTTTTCGAGCAACTGGACGACATCAATGCGTTAGCCGATAACAGTCCTGGATTCGCATGGCGCCTGCAAAGCGAAACCGGCAATGCCACTGACATTCAGGTCGGTGACGACCCCTTGTTGATCGTCAATATGTCAGTTTGGACTTCGATCGACGCATTGTTCGATTTTGCCTATAAATCGGCGCATCGAACGGTGATTGCCGACCGCAAACAGTGGTTCAAGCGGCCAGACGTTGCTTACCAGGCCCTATGGTGGCTGCCGGCCGGTTACGAGCCATCGATCGAGGAAGGAATGCAGAAATTACTGCTATTGCAGGAATCGGGCCCTTGCCCCGACGCATTTTCGTTTAAGAAAAGGTTTCCGCCGCCGGCCTGAGCGAAAGGCAGGCACGAAGCGTGAACCGCAAGCGGAGAGCGACGAACTAATCAGGAAGATGCTCGAGATATTGAATCGCCAGGAATAGGGTAACCGAGAAACTAGCGATCATCGACAAAACCGACTTCTGTCGGTACGTCCTCACTCAGCGCCGGCAACAAGTCAGTATCACTGCTCTCAAGAAGGTTGCCAATTTCTGCCAGCGCTTTCTCAATAACTACATCGGCAGACTCAATGTCGTCCAAGGTGCCGTGAGAAGTCGATCGTGAGCTACAGTACTTGATGCTGTACTGCACAAACATACTGTGCAGATCAACCGTAATGACGTCATTGTCAGCCAGCACGTGGTTGTTTACACGCTTTGAATTGACAAAAGTCCCGTTCGTGCTGTTCAAGTCGACGAGAATCGTCGAGCCGCCATGACGGACCAGCAGGATGTGGTGCCGGCTGACATAACTACTCGGGATTGATATGTCATTGTCTTCGGAACGCCCGATCAGAAGTCGCGGGCAGGTCAATGACAATTCTCTAAGTGTGGTTCCGTTGCGCGTCAGATGGAGGGTTGGTAGACCTGCCGGTCCAGCCGATTGTCTTTCGACCTCGGTGAGCGCAGCGTCTTTCTTTGTCCCTTGCGGCAACATCAGATAATCAGCATCGTCGATTGAAATGCGATGTGATGAACATAGCAGAATCGCACACCCCTCATTGTGATGTGTATCACAATTGCATCGATGGCACTAGAGAAGCGATGACATGCTACGAAAAGCGACTCAGTCGGTCGAAATGCAATGTTTGAGATCTCTATACTTCTAAGGATTTCGTTGCCCGTGAGTCGTTAACAACGTGTGCGAATTGTTCGCAATGTCGAGCCGCTTCCCGACATCCGTCGGTTTCTCGCTGGAGACGCTTGCCCGGCGCGGTGGCCTTGACGGACCCCACAAGGATGGCTGGGGCGTGGCGTACTTCGAAGACCGTGACGTGTTCCTGCTGCGCGAATCGAGTCCTGCTGCCGAAAGCGGCCTGGTCCGATTCATTGAGAAGAACGGGCCACCGAGCAATCTCGTGCTCTCTCACATCCGCCTTGCGACCCAGGGCGAACCCGCCTTGCGCAATACCCAGCCGTTCCAGCGCGAGCTCGGCGGTCGCGCACACGTGTTCGCTCATAACGGCAATATGCCCGGAATCAAAGACGAGTGTTGTCTCGATTCACGCCGCTTTACGCCGGTCGGCGACACCGACTCCGAGTTCGCATTCTGTTGTCTGCTCGCGCGGCTCGGAAAACTATGGGATCGCGCAACAGACTCGCCGCCATCGGTCGATGCCCGGCTGGCACTGGTGGCCGACTTTGCCGCCTGGCTGCGGCCGCTTGGTTCGTTTAACTTCGTCTATTCCGACGGTGACGCCCTCTTCGTTCACGCACACCGCAGGACACAAAGTGATGGCGACGTCCGGCCACCGGGACTGCACCTGCTCGTGCGATCATGCAATGAGCAGGCCGTAGACCTGTCACAGTCCGGCATCATGCTTGCGCCGCTGGCGCAGCAGCTGGCGCTCGTCGCGAGCGTGCCATTGACGGACGAGCCGTGGGAACCGATAAGCGAAGGCGAGGTCATCGCATTGACACAGGGGGTCGTCTGCGCGCGTATGAAGAATTCGGATGGAGCCAGACCTGCCAGGCTTAATGCCGTCGCACCTGTTTGAGTAAAACGAAACTGTCTTTTTGCTCGCCTTCCCCATGAATGTCTGAGCGAATTACGCGCACAAAAAAGCCCGGCAAGAGCCGGGCTTCTTTGGCCATGGATGGCCTTATGTCGCGACAAAACTGCAAAAACAGTTTTGGACAACGCCAATGGCGTTGGCCCGAAGGGCCGAGGGCCATCGGCCCGAGCCAACCACATGGATGTGCGAGAGCGACGTTGGCCATGGATGGCCTTATGTCGCGGAGCGGTTTACATCATGCCGCCCATGCCACCCATGCCGCCCATATCCGGCATCGGCGGGCCACCCGCGTCTTCTTGCGGCGCATCGGCAACCATTGCTTCGGTCGTCAATAGCAGACCGGATACAGAGGCTGCGTTCTGCAGTGCATAGCGCGTAACCTTCGTAGGATCGAGAATGCCCTGTTCGATCAGATCGCCGTACTCGCCAGTTGCCGCGTTGTAACCGTAGTTGCCCTTGCCTTCGGCAACGGCGTTTAGCACGACGCTGGCATCACCACCGGCGTTACGAACGATCTGGCGCAGCGGCTCTTCGACTGCACGCTTCAGGATGCCGATACCAACGTTCTGGTCATCGTTGTCACCCGTGAGCTTTGAAATCGCCTTGACTGCCCGAATTAAGGCAACACCACCGCCAGGCACGACGCCTTCTTCAACAGCGGCGCGCGTTGCGTGCAATGCGTCTTCAACGCGAGCTTTCTTTTCCTTCATCTCGACTTCAGTGGCAGCGCCAACCTTGATGACGGCAACACCGCCTGACAACTTGGCAACACGTTCCTGCAGCTTCTCTTTGTCGTAATCCGACGAAGACTCCGCGATCTCGGTGTTAATCTGCTCGACACGGCTCTTGATATCTGCTGCCTTGCCGGCGCCATCGATTATCGTCGTTGCTTCCTTCGTGATCTGAATCTTCTTGGCTTCACCGAGATCGTCAATCGTTGCCTTCTCGAGCGACAAACCAACTTCTTCAGAGATAACCTGGCCACCGGTCAGAACTGCAATGTCCTGCAGCATGGCTTTGCGGCGATCGCCGAAGCCCGGCGCTTTAACGGCTGCAACCTTCACGATGCCACGAATGTTGTTAACAACGAGTGTTGCCAACGCCTCACCTTCAACATCTTCAGACACAATCAGCAACGGCCGGCCCGCCTTGGCTACGCTTTCGAGTATCGGCAGCAGGTCGCGGATATTAGAGATCTTCTTGTCGAACAGAAGGATCAGCGGGTTGTCGTGCTCGACCTGTTGGCTGCCTGCGTCGTTAATGAAATACGGCGACAGGTAGCCGCGATCGAACTGCATACCCTCAACAACGTCGAGTTCGTTCGCAAGACCCGATCCTTCTTCGACGGTGATTACCCCTTCCTTGCCGACCTTGCCCATTGCGTCGGAGATGATCTCGCCGATCTCGGCGTCGGCGTTAGCGGAAATGCTGCCGACCTGTGCGATTGCCTTCTCATCTTCGCAAGGCTTGGACAGTGATTTCAGCTGTTCGACGATCGCGGCCGATGCTTTGTCGACACCGCGCTTCAGGTCCATCGGGTTCATGCCAGCGGCAACCGACTTCAGGCCTTCCCGCAGGATCGCCTGGGCCAGAACCGTAGCCGTGGTGGTGCCGTCGCCAGCAATATCAGAGGTCTGGGAAGCCACTTCCTTGACCATCTGTGCGCCCATGTTTTCGAACTTGTCCTCAAGCTCGATCTCCTTGGCAACGGATACGCCGTCTTTCGTGACGGTCGGTGCGCCGAAGCTCTTGTCGAGCACGACGTTGCGGCCCTTCGGGCCAAGGGTTACACGTACGGCGTTGGCCAGTACGTTGACGCCGTGGACCATCCGGTGCCGTGCGTCATCTCCAAATTTCAATTCTTTTGCTGCCATTGTCTTGCTCTCCAGCTCTTAGTCTTCCAAAACCGCCATTGCGTCGTCTTCACGCATGACGAGGACATCCTCGCCTTCGATCTTGACTTCGGTGCCGCTGTACTTGCCGAACAGCACCATGTCGCCCTTTTTCAGGGTCAACGGACGCACGTCGCCATTGTCGAGGACCTTGCCGTCACCGACGGCGAGGATTTCGCCCCGGCTCGGCTTCTCGGCTGCGGTGTCGGGAATGACGATCCCGCCCGGGGATTTTGTCTCCTCGTCAACGCGCTTGACGATGACGCGGTCGTGCAGTGGACGCAGATTCATCGCAAATCTCCTACCAAATCAACTATTTACAAAATCCGGGGAAGCGCTCGTTGTTAGCACTCCCGTGAAACGAGTGCTAATTCTAGTCACGAATGGCCGCCAGTCAAGCGGTTTTTCGCATTCCCGGCGCTGCGGATACCCTCGTCACGCCGCAACCACGCCCGGAGCAGTACTATTCGCACATGATTACCGGTCCCACTGAACAGGCGCCGGCCCTCGTCGTGCTGTGCACCTGCCCCGACGAGGCCACCGCCACCCGCATCGCCACCGAACTGGTCGCGACCCGGCTGGCAGCCTGCGTGACGCGCGTAGCCGGCGCGACCGCCACCTACCGCTGGAAGGGTCGGGTCGAGCA
>JABDNG010000020.1 GCA_013001045.1 Woeseiaceae bacterium
TTAACACGATCGCACCAGGAATCTTCATGACGCCGATGATGGCCGGCATGCCCGAGGAAGTTCAGGACTCCCTGGGCAAGCAGATTCCTTTCCCGCCGCGCCTCGGCCGGCCCGAAGAGTATGCGGAGACGGCAGCTTTTATTTACGGCAACACGATGGTCAACGGCGAGACGATCCGCGTCGACGGTGCGATTCGGATGCAACCGAAGTAAGCGCCCAATTTACTCGCCAACGTCGTATCAGAGAACGGCCGAATTAAATTGCTGTACGCAACTGCCCGTAGCATCGGCCAGTTCTTGCTTTATGTAGGCCGCATTATCTGCAATCAATGTGTCGTGAGGCACCGCGGACTTGCCAGCCTTCTTCGCGTCGTAAGCACACATCCCACTGGCCAGCACGGTCGACGTAGCGACATCGATGAGGCGCAGCCGCGCTGAATAACCGACGAAGTAGTCAGAAAATTTGAATCCGTCGTACATATAACTCCAACCGTTCGTTACGACGTCCAAAGCGTAGTCGCTATCCGCTGCAGCGAGTACGACATCTGCCACGTCATCGGAACTTACGACAGCATCGGAATGACCGACGATGCTTACGCCGTGTCTCTTTACGAGCTCATCACCCAACGTCGACCGAATAACATTAGCCGGATCTTCGATCTGCGCGTCTTTGACAAGGTTATTGCCGGCCACTGCCGCGGCGCCCACTCCGGCGACGGCAAACATTCCCTTACCGGACGTCATCGCAACGAATGAAGGGCTTTCGCGCTGTACCAGCGTCACGGTCTTGCCGTTTAGTGAAGACATTGTATCGTCCGACAAGCGTTGCGTCGGGGCGCCGGCGCAGCCAGCTAACAAGAGAAAGAATACTGCAGAAACAAGAACCTTCATTTGGATCTCCGGATCAGGAAACAGGTCGACAGAGATTAAGCGTGTCACCGGAAAAAAGTTGTGACCGGCGTCAATGATCGAGCAACAAATCGCAGCGCCGCTCGACAAGACCTCGCGCTTGATTTCACATAATTGCGGTTGAAAGCGGAACTGCTTCACAGAATTGGCCGACGAATCTTCTGTTCTGCACAAGCTTTTCTAGAATTGCAGGTGTATTGGCACGTTCACCCTGCAATTGTCAGGAGAATACCGATGCAACACGTGGATAGCCTGAGCGGCGCAACCGGCACCCCTGTGTGCAACCTGTCTCTTTCGGAGCTTCTACTGCATGCACTGGTCATCGAGCTTGAGGCAAAGCACCGGTACTCAGAGCTCGCCAACATGATGGCAGAAATCGGCAATCGAAAAGTCTCCAGGATATTTTCGAAGATGTCGAGCATCGAGGCAAAGCATGCGCGGGATATCGAGGAGCAAATCAAGGGCCAGAAGCTACCCATCCTCACACCGAGTGAATACACCTGGCAAGGACCTGAAGCGCCGGAGAATACCGACAGCAACCGCCTCTTCCACCTGATGACACCGTGCCAGGCCCTTGAGCTTGCGCTCAGCAACGAAAAACGAGCCTATGAATTCTATAACGACGTCGTCGATGACAGTACCGACGAACGCGTGCGGGAAGTGGCTGCAGACTTCGCCGTCGAGGAAGAGCAGCACGTCGCCTGGGTCGAAGAGTGGCTGGCCGAAGAGCAGCCCCCTGAATAAGGATTGATCCACCGGCTGCGTGCAGGGGCGCAGCACGGCGGCGTCGAGAGCTGTTACATGTTGGCGTAATTCGGTCCACCGCCGCCTTCGGGCACATCCCAGATGATGTTTTGCGCCGGATCCTTGATCTCGCAGGTTTTGCAGTGCACGCAATTCGTGGCATTGATCTGGAATTGCTTTTCGCCTCCCGCCTCCACCACTTCGTAAACGCCGGCCGGGCAATAGCGCTGCGCCGGTTCGTCGTAGACCGGCAAATTGACGCTGATCGGCACGGATTCGTCCTTGAGTTTGAGATGCGACGGCTGATCCTCTTCGTGATTGGTGCTCGACAAGAACACCGACGACAGCTTGTCATAGGTGATCACGCCGTCCGGTTTCGGATAGTCGATCGGTTTCGCATCGGCCGCTTTCACTAACGACTCGTGATCGGGATCTTTGTTGTGCCACGTGAAAGGCAGCTTGCCGAAAAAGATATTCTGGTCGATGAACGCAAACGCCGCGCCCCAGAATACGCCGAGTTTGTGCAGCCCAGGTCCGAAGTTGCGGCCTCTGTGCAACTCCTTGTGTACCCATGACTTCCTTACGCTTTCCTCAAGATCGGCGAGTTCCGACTGCCCTGTGTCACCCGAGGCCAGGGCCTTGTGGACACTTTCCGCTGCCAACATGCCGGTCTTGATCGCCGTGTGCGCGCCTTTAATCTTCACGCCGTTCAAGAAGCCGGCACCGCAGCCCACCATCATGCCGCCAGGAAACACGAGCTTCGGCAAGGATTGCAGGCCGCCCTTGTTGACGGCGCGGGCACCGTAAGCGACTCGCTTGCCCCCTTCGAGATAGGTTCGAATCTTCGGATGCAGTTTCCAGCGCTGAAACTCATCGAATGTCGAAAGATGCGGGTTCCTGTAATTCAGGGCGATAATCAGGCCCAGGAAGACCTTGTTGTTGGCCGCGTGGTACAGGAATCCACCGCCTTCGGTGTGATTATCCAATGGCCAACCGGTCGTGTGAACGACCAGCCCTTCCTTGTGTTTCGCGGGATCGATTTCCCATACTTCCTTGATGCCTATGCCGTAGTGCTGCGGGTCAGCATCCTTGCGCAGATCGAAGCGCGCCATTAGCTGCTCGCTCAGGTTGCCGCGAACGCCCTCGGCAAAAATCGTGTACTTGCCCGTCAATTCGTAACCGGCCTGGTAGGAACTCTTCTTCTGCCCATCCTTGCCAATACCCATGTCGCTGGTCGCGACGCCCGTGACTCTGCCATCGTCGTCGTACATTACTTCGGAAGCCGCGAAGCCCGGGAATACATTCACGCCCATTGCTTCAGCCTGCTCACCCAGCCATTGGCAGAGTTGCCCAAGGCTGATGATGTAGTTGCCGTGGTTATGCATCGGCCGAGGCAGAAACAGGCCGGGCACCTTCACGGCGCCCGAATCGCTGGTCAGGTAGTGCACGAGATCGCCCGTCACCGCCGTCTTCACGGGGGCCCCTTTGTCTTTCCAGTCGGGAAAAAGCTCGTCGAGGCCGGTCGGCTCGAACACGTTCCCGGACAGAATGTGCGCACCAATCTCAGAGCCTTTCTCGACCACGACAACGGACAGACTGTCATCGAGTTGCAGCAAGCGGCAGGCCGCAGCCAGCCCCGCGGGGCCACCACCGACAATTACAACGTCAAATTCCATTGATTCGCGTTCGTTCGCTTCCGACATTTTTCCGGTCTCTCGTG
Organism: Woeseiaceae bacterium; assembly: GCA_013001045.1. Classification (GTDB taxonomy): domain Bacteria; phylum Pseudomonadota; class Gammaproteobacteria; order Steroidobacterales; family Woeseiaceae; genus UBA1847. The sequence goes on from JABDNG010000020.1 coordinate 3,373, forward strand.
TTCCTGGTGCCCCTTATCGTAGCAGCCTCTATGGCGACTCCGATATTCGCACTGTAATCTTGCCGGGCTGCCCTGACACAACAAATACAGGATTGACGGTAGATTGAACATACGCGAAGCCTATGAGGACAGCCTGCACCGCGAAGGCCACGAGGCAGATTCGTCACAGCTGCAAATCGTTGCCGAGCTTGAGGACCTTCAGGCGCGGCTTACCGCCAGTCGCCCGCGGCAGAGCGGCTTGCGCGCTTTTTTTACAGGCAGGCGCGACGAAGGCGCGACGGCCGTGCGCGGCCTGTATCTGTGGGGCGGCGTGGGCCGCGGCAAGACCTTTCTCATGGACCTGTTCTTCGACAGCCTCGAGATTAAAGCGAAGCGACGAATCCACTTTCATCGCATGATGCATGATGTCCATGACCGCCTTAAATCTCAGGGCAACGTCGAGGACCCGCTGGACAAGGTGGCCGCGGATATCGCGCGCTCGACTCGAGTCTTGTGCTTCGACGAATTCTTCGTGGCCGATATCGGTGACGCGATGATCCTCGGCCGACTTCTGGACGGCCTCTTCCGGCGTGGCGTCACCCTTGTAACAACTTCGAATTCAAAACCGGACGACCTGTACAAGGACGGTTTACAACGGCAGCGATTTCTTCCCGCGATCAAGTTACTGAAGCAACACACGACCGTCGTGCACATGGATGGTGATATCGACTACCGACTGAGGTTGTTGCAGAAGGCTGGAACCTATCTTTCACCGGATGACGACCGTGCCCTCGAAAAGCTCCGGTTTTTCTTCGACGAGTCCGCATCGAGCCAGATCCAGTCCAACCAGGAGCTCGATGTCTACGGTCGCAAGATCCTGGCCCACAAGTGCGCAAAGGGTATCGCGTGGTTTCGGTTCGAAGACATCTGTGACGGCCCCCGCAGTCAATCCGATTACATTGAAATCGCCCGCTGGTACCCTTCCGTCATCGTTTCCGGCGTGCCGCAATTCGATGCAACGCTGGAAAACCAGGCGCGCCGGTTCATCGCGCTGGTCGACGAATTCTACGATCGCCGCGTCAAACTGATTCTTTCGGCAGACGCCACGGTAGACACGCTCTACCGGGGAGAACGCTTGAGTTTTGAATTTGAGCGGACAACCAGTCGCCTGATCGAGATGCAGTCGTCCGAGTATCTCGCCCTGCCCCATCTGGCGTGATAAATTGGCAGTTATGAGTGACGAACTGATTCTCGAGAACTTTCTTCCGTATCGGCTCTCGATATTGTCAAACACCGTCAGCTCCACGATCGCCCAGGCCTACGAGAAACAATTTGGCCTTTCGATCCCGGAATGGCGCGTGATTGCCATACTCGGTCGTTTCCCCGGATTATCGGCGGTCGAAGTTGCCGAGCGCACATTGATGGACAAAGTCGCCGTCAGTCGCGCCGTCACCAAGCTCATCAAGAGTGGTCGCATCGACCGGGCGTTTGCCGATGCAGACCGGCGCCGCTCGATACTGAACCTGTCGCCTGAAGGCCGCCGGGTTCACGACGAAATCGCACCGCTTGCCTTGAATTTCGAACGCGACTTGTTGCAGGGGCTTGGCCCGGAGGAGATAGCGCAGCTCGACGTCATCATCGAGCGCTTATTGTCCCGGGCACGCGTTCTGGACCAGACCTGATCAGTCCTCCTCGTCAGCGCCTATCTCGGTACGAACCTTCAGCAACTCGGGAAAGAACTCGATATCCAGTGCTTTCTTGAGAAACATGACACCTGAAGACCCGCCCGTGCCGCGTTTGTGACCGATGATCCGTTCAACGGTCTTCATATGATGAAAGCGCCAGAACTGGAAGTTGTTGCTGATGTCCATGAGTGCTTCGCAGGCCTCATATTGCTGCCAATGCGCGGAGCGGTCTTCATAGATTTCACGCAATACTCCGACAACCGCCGGGTCTTCATCCCGAACCTCGCAGAAATCGCGATCAAGTACATGCTCGGGCACCGCCATACCCTGGCGCGCAAGGTGCATCAGGAATTCCTCGTAGAGGCTGGGAGACTCCAGCGCCCGTTGTAAACGTGCGTACCAGTCGGGCTGGTGCTCGTAGACCCGCATCGTCGCGCGACTCTTGTTGCCGAGTATAAACTCGAGAATTCGGTACTGTGCCGATTGAAACCCTGACGCCTTGCCGAAGACATGCCGAAATTCGGCGTATTCGCTGGGCGTGAGCGTATCCAGCACCTTCCACTGATTGTACAACTGGTTCTGGATATGCCGCACACGCGCAAGGTTCTTGACGGCCGGCGCGAGCCGATCGTCCCGAATATGCTGTATCGCGCCGCCGATCTCGTGAATAAGCAGCTTGATCCAGAGCTCCGCGACCTGGTGCTGGATGATAAACAGCATCTCGTCGTGATGCGGGGGATCACTGAGCGGTGCTTGCGCGCTCAGTAACCGATCCAGCTGCAAATAGCCTGTGTAGTCGTCGTCGCGTGACAGGTCCGTATGGATTGTATGTTCGAGTTCGCGTTCGTTCATAGAGGGTGCGTTCGTAATCGGGTGATAGCGCTTTATTGTAGGCTATTTGAGCTGCGATTCGACGTATCGGAAAAATTTGTTGCTGATGCAATTACTGTATAATGCGAGGCGTTTCTGAAGTGCCAAAATCCGTACCTTGCGTCTGCAAAGAAGGCGTAGTCCTGTCAACCTGTCGGGCCGGCGAATCCGGTCGGAGCAAATGCAGTGGCATCAAATGAAAATCGTCGCGGTAGCGATATCCGGCAAGTGATCGTAGACGCAATTGTCGCGTCTCCTGTGACCTCACGCACGCTCAAGAGACCGGCCGGGATCAAGCGTTATCTCAAGCAGTATTTTGCCAATGTTCCGGTGGAAGACCTCCAGGGACGATCCGAGAAGATCATGGCCCGGGTGGCCCTCGACCACCTTGCGTTTGCCGCCAAGCGCCGAAAAGGACAGGCGCTGATCCGCATTTTCAATGCAACGGAACAGGAACACGGCTACACGTCGGCATACACATTCGTGGAAATGGTCAACGATGACATGCCATTTCTGGTTGACTCCGTCGCTGCAGCGATCAATCGCAATGGCATGGTCGTACATATCACGGTCCATCCGATAATTTCGATCAAGCGAAACAGTAAGGGACAGATCACCGACGTTACGAAGGCCGGTGATGAAGAAGCGGTTCCCGAATCGTTCGTTCGATTCGCAATCGATCGCGAAACCGATGAGCGCGAACTCAAAAGCCTGCAGCAGCAAATCAGGAGCGTTCTCGCCGATGTCCGGGTGGCTGTTCGTGACTGGGGCAAGATGCGCCAACGCATGCGCGATACGGCCGATATGCTCGAAAACGGTCCAAAAGGCGCAGATCCACTGCTGCGATCGGAAAGCCAGGCGCTGCTCGAGTGGTTGGCCGATGAGCATTTCACCTTCCTGGGTTACCGCGAGTATTCGCTCTCAGAACGCGGAAAACGCTTATTCCTCAATGCGGTGAAAGGTTCCGGACTCGGTATCCTGAGCCACGAGAGCCGCGGGACCGCGAGTGTCGAACTCACACCGGAGATGCGGCGTCTGACGCGGTCCCGTGACTGGCTGATTCTGACCAAGGCGAATTCGCGTTCGACCGTACATAGACCCGCGTTTCTCGACTACGTTGGCGTCAAGATTTACGACGAAAACGGTAACGTGGTTGGCGAGCGTCGTTTTATCGGCCTGCTTACGTCCGTAGCGTATAGCGAAAGCCCGAAAAACATCCCTTTGTTACGGCATAAAGTGCACAAGATCGTCGAACGAGCCGAGGTCGAGGCGTCCGGACATCGAGGCAAGGCACTGTTGCACATTATCGATACCTATCCTCGCGAAGAACTGTTTCAAAGCACGGTGCAGGATCTGGCCCGAACGACGATTGGCATCCTCAACCTGCAAGACCGGCAGCGAATCAAGTTTTTCTTGCGCAGAGATACGTTCAGGCGGTTTTTTTCATGCCTGGTCTACATACCTCGCGAAAAATACACAACGGCTATCCGCAGGAAGGTGGAGGCGCTACTGACCGAGGCCTTCGACGGGACGTCGGTCGATTCATCCGTGCAGATATCGGATTCGGCACTGGCTCGCGTACATATCATCGTGCGCACGTCCGAGGGCGAGCGCCCGCGAATCAGTATCCATCACATCGAGGAGCAAATCGCGGATCTCGTCATTACGTGGTCCGATCGCCTGCAGCAGGAATTGCTCATGCGGTTCGGCGCGGATGAGGGTCATCGGCTCTATCGCGCCTACCGTAACGTATTTCCGGCTGGCTTCCAGGAAGATACCGAGCCCGGCGAGGCGTGCTCCGATGTACGACAAATCGATCGCATGTTGGCCGACGACAGCGAGCGCACCGTGAGCCTTTACCTACCTGAAGATTCCGAACCGGGTCACATGCATTTCATGGTTTACAGCCATAGCGAACCCATTGCGCTCTCCGCGGCGTTGCCCGTGCTGGAGCACATGGGCGTGGACGTCTATACCGAACACCCCTATGAACTGAACCTGACATCCGGCGAACAATTCTGGATCCAGGACTTTCACCTGCGTCACGAGAGCGGCGCCTCGGTGGACATTGCGGCGGTCGCGCCGCGCTTCGAAGCATGTTTTATGGCGGTGCTGGGCGGCGATGCGGAAAATGACGGCTTGAATCGACTCGTCGTCAGCGCGGGCCTCAACTGGCGCGAAACGGCGCTGTTACGCTGCTATGCCAAACACATCCTGCAATTGCGTGTGCCCTTTAGCCAGGCGTACATGGAGGATGTGCTGGTCGCCCATGCCAAGCTTGCCGGACTGCTGGTCCGACAGTTCGAGACACAGTTTGACCCGGATTTGTCGAAATCGAAACGAAGCCGCGAATTGAAAGAGGTCGCCGCGGCGGTCAAGCGCGGTGTCGCGAAGGCGCGTAACGTCGATGAAGACCGTATCCTTACGGCATTCGCGGGCGGCATCGATGCAACGCTGCGCAGCAATTACTTCCAGACTATTGATGGCTCGGATACGCCGAAGCCGTACATATCGATAAAGCTGGATCCTGCCCGCCTTCCCGAAATTCCCCTGCCTCGTCCGCACTTCGAGGTCTTCGTGTATTCGCCTCAAGTCGAGGGCGTGCATTTGAGAGGCGGCGAAATCGCGCGCGGCGGCTTGCGTTGGTCGGATCGGCGGGAGGATTTCCGCACCGAGGTTCTCGGCTTGATGAAAGCGCAAATCGTCAAGAACACGGTCATCGTCCCAACTGGCGCCAAGGGTGGTTTCTTTCCGAAACATGCGCCGGTCGACGACCGTGCTGCGATCCAGGAAAACGGCATACGCTGCTACAAGACCTTCATCTGCGGATTGCTCGACCTAACCGACAATGTCGTGGACGGCGCCGTCGTGACACCCGACCGGGTGGTCCGCCGCGATGGCGAGGATCCCTACCTCGTTGTTGCTGCCGACAAGGGTACCGCGACTTTTTCTGATATCGCGAATGGAATTTCAGCTGAATACGGCTTCTGGCTCGACGATGCATTTGCCTCCGGCGGTTCGGCAGGCTACGACCACAAAGGCATGGGCATCACGGCTCGCGGCGCCTGGGAAGCCGTTAAACGACATTTCCATGAACTGGGCGTCAATACGCAGAAACAGCCGTTCACGGTCGCCGGAATTGGCGACATGAGCGGCGATGTATTCGGCAACGGCATGTTGTTGTCCAAGAAAATAAAACTCGTCGCCGCATTCAACCATCGGCGAATATTCCTCGATCCGACGCCCGATCCCGCAGCAAGTTTCCGCGAACGCAAGCGCCTGTTTCGCAAACCTGGATCCACCTGGGACGAATACGACGAATCGCTGATTTCAAAGGGCGGTGGCGTCTTCTCGCGTCAGGCAAAGACGATTCGGCTGAGCACTGAAGTGCGCAAGCTCCTCGATATCAAGGAGAAGTCCCTGCAACCGGATGAGTTGATTCGCGCCATTCTCAAAATGCCGGTTGACCTGCTCTGGAACGGTGGCATCGGAACATACGCGAAATCCAGTAGCGAAAGCCATTCGGACGTCGGCGACCGAAGCAACGACACAGTACGTGTCGATGCTGATGAACTGCGGTTCAAGGTTATCGGTGAAGGCGGCAACCTGGGGTTCACGCAACGTGCTCGTGTCGAATTCAGCCAACATGGCGGTCGTATCAATACTGATTTTATCGACAACTCGGCCGGCGTCGATTGCTCCGACCGCGAGGTCAATATCAAGATCTTGCTTAGCGACGTCGCCAAGAAGAAGGGCATGTCGCGCAAGAAACGCGACGAGTTACTCGCCTCAATGACGGATGATGTTGCAAATCTCGTGCTGCGGAACAACTACTTGCAGACGCAGTCGATCAGCATGAGCGAAACACTTTCCGTCGCTCGAATCGACGAGACCGCAAGACTCATCACAGCCCTTGAACGGACCGGCTTGCTCGATCGCGATCTCGAACACCTGCCCAGCGATACCGAGATCGAAGATCGGCGCGCACGGAAACAAGGATTCACGCGGCCGGAGCTCGCCATCGTCCTCAGCTACGCGAAGATTGACCTTTATAAAGGTCTTATCGATTCGCAAGAGACGCTTGAGGACTTCCTCCAGATCGACCCACAGCGCTATTTTCCGCCGATTCTCCGGCGTCGCTACGTAGAATTTATCCCCGGGCACCGTCTGAGCCGGCAGATTCTCGCCACACTGATCGCCAACGCGTTAGTCAATCGTATGGGCCCGGCATTTGTGAAACGTGCGCAGGTCGACACCGGCGCCAACATCGTGACCATCGCGCGTGCATACCAGGTTGCGCGAATCATCTGTCGATCCGGGGCGCTGTTACAAACCATCGAATCCCTGGACCACAAGATTCCCGCCAGCGCACAGATGTCAATGATGTTCGAGGTCAGCCGAACGCTACGGCACACCTGCTACTGGTTGATCGAGCGCTACGGCGATGAGCTCGACATCGTCAAGGCTGTGGACCGACTAAAGGAGGGTATGGCGACTATTTACACGCGCTCCGGCACCTATCTTTCCAGAGCCAGCCGAGTTCGCAACGACAATGCCGAGAAAGCATGGATCGCCTTGGGCGTGCCGGAGAAACTCGCAAATCGCATGTCGCTGTTACTCGTGACTCGCGCGGCGCTGGACATTGCCGACCTCGCGGCGGAACGCAAACGCGACGTGCTCGATACCGCTCGTCTTTATTCGACATTCAACGATGGTTTGCACATGCACTGGCTGCATAACTATGCCGAAGATTTGAAAGTCAGCGGGCGCTGGCAGGCGGCAGCGCGCAGCAACCTGCGCGAGGAGTTCTATCGAATTCGTCGCGACGTGGCGTTTCGCTTGTTAACCAGCCGCGGCAAGCAGGATCCCGAGGAAGTTGCCCGGAAATGGCTGAGTAAACGCGAGGAAAGGGTCGCGCGTTTCACGCAGATGCTCGAGGAAATGAAGCTACGCGGTAACCTAGATTTTGCTACGCTTTCAGTCGCCGCAAAAGAGCTGCGCGATCTAACATCCACTTAAACGCGACGCGAACAGCGTCGCCTGCATATCGGAGAAGCAATGGCTGGCAAGCTCATACTCTGCCGTCACGGTCAGAGTGACTGGAACCTGAAAAACCTGTTTACAGGCTGGACCGATGTGGATCTCACGGAGAAAGGCATTCAGGAGGGCATCGATGCGGGTCGACTGCTCTCGGAGCTCGGCTTCGAATTCGACATCGCCTACACATCGGTACTCAAGCGCGCGATCCGTACACTTTGGTACATGCTCGACGAAATGGATCTCATGTGGATCCCGGTTGTGCGCGACTGGCGGCTCAACGAACGGCATTATGGCGCGCTGCAGGGGCTCAATAAAGCAGAGACAGCCGCCCAGTACGGCGAAGAACAGGTGCATATCTGGCGCCGCAGCTATGATATTCCGCCACCCGAAATCGAGGCTGACGACGAGCGTCACCCGTCCTTCGACCGTCGCTATAAAGGTATCCAGAATTTGCCCGGCGCCGAATCTCTAAAGCTGACGCTGCAACGCGTGAAACCGTGTTGGACCGACGTGATCGCACCAGACCTGAAGGCCGGCAAGAACGTCCTGATTTCCGCACACGGCAACAGCTTGCGCGCGCTGGTGAAGATGCTCGATGAGGTGTCTGATCAGGAAATCACGGGCTTCAATATTCCCACCGGAATTCCGCTTGCGTACGAACTCGACGATGCGCTGAAACCGCTATCGCGCGAATTCCTTGGCGACCCGGATGCCATCGCCAAAGCCGCTGCGGCCGTCGCCGCGCAGGGAAAGGCGAAGTGATCCGGGCGCTCGGCGATCGGGCGCCTTTATTCGAAGGAGACGGACACTTTGTGGCGGACAACGCCACCGTCATCGGCAGCGTACGCCTGAAGAATCAATCCAGTGTCTGGTTTAACTGCGTCCTGCGCGGTGACAACGACTGGCTCGAGGTCGGAGAGCGCAGCAATATTCAGGACGGCTGCGTTTTGCATACCGATCCGGGCATCGAACTGATCATCGGAAACGGTGTTACCGTCGGGCACAAGGTCATGCTGCACGGATGCACGATCGGCGACAATTCCCTGATCGGTATCGGAAGCACCGTGCTCAACGGCGCCAGGATCGGCCGTAACTCCATTGTCGGCGCACATTCGCTGGTAACCGAGAACAAGGAATACCCGGACGGCTCGCTGATCCTGGGATCGCCCGCGCATGTAGCACGCGAGCTCAGCGAGGAGGAAATCGCAAAAATTGGCTGGTCAGCTGATGTCTACGTAGAAAATGCCAGGCGTTTTAACGAAGAGAGCGTCACGATTGCTCGCGCGGATCGGAGCGCCGCTGCTTGCGAGCCGAATCGATAACCCGAACCAGACCTTCCTGTGACGTCGACGCGACGAGATTGCCATTCTCGGTAAACAGCTGGCCGCGCGCGAATCCGCGCGCACCGGACGCGTTCGGACTGTCCATCGAATACAACAACCACTCATCGATGCGGAAATCGCGATGAAACCATAGCGCGTGATCAAGGCTTGCCATTATTACGTTGTGGCGGGTAAACGAAAGGCCGTGCGGCAGTGTCGAGGTGGCCAGCAACTCGAAATCCGAGACGTAGGCGAGCAGGTTTTGATGCAGCGCCTGATCATCGGGCAAGCTATCGACTGCGCGAATCCACACCAGCTTTTTCGGCGGCAGTTTTCTGCGCCTGTCCAGACCAAGAGGCTCGACCGGACGAAACTCAAACGGACGCTTGCCCGTCATGAAACGCCGCAGTTTCATCGGTATATTCTCGAGAATGTCCGCCGCGACCTCCGTCAGGTCTTTCAGTCCATCAGGTGGCGGAACATCGGGCATTTCCGCCCGGTGATCGAGACCGCCTTCGAGAATTTGAAACGAGGCGGCAAGGTTCAGAATCGGCCGGCCGTGCTGGATAGCGACGACGCGTCGATTCGAGAAACTACCGCCGTCTCGCGCCCGATCAACGTCGTAGATGATCGGCGCATTCATGTCTCCACGACGCAGGAAATACGCATGCAACGAGTGCGCCACCCTCCCCTCTACCGTGTGTTGCGCCGCCGACAGTGCCTGACCAACGACCTGGCCGCCAAAGACCTGCGCACTGCCGATATCCCGGCTGTCACCCCGGAAAATATTCTCTTCGATACGCTCGAGCTTGAGGAGCGCGATCAGGTCATTGAGTACCGGATGCATTGAGGTTTAGCCGGGGAGCGTCCGGCCACCATCGACTGCGAGCCCAGTACCGCTTACGAATACCGCGTCATCGCTTGCGAGAAACAGCGCGACTTTGGCGATGTCCACAGGCTCGCCGAGGCGACGCGCAGCGGAGCCCCGAATGCAGTAGTCACGCAGCCCGTGATCCTTGCGAAAGACTTCGCGACTTTCCGGCGTCATGACAGCACCAGGCTGAATATAATTGACAGTAATCGCAAACTCGCCTGCTTCGGCCGCAAGCGCTTGCGTCATTTCCGCCAGATCCTGCTGCGCGTACTCACTGGCGGCGGCGCCATTTCGAGTGAAGCAACTCCGAAGCAGGCCTATACTGATGATCCGACCCTGTGGGCTTTTTTGCAGGTATGGCAATGCTGTGTCATAGACAGCCTTTGTGAGCGTCGCCCTCGTGCGCAACAAAAATTCGAGTTTGTCGTCGACCTGATCGATCGGCGCGTCGGGATGCAACGGAAAATCGATGATCAGAATATCGATGCGACCCAACTCGCTGGCCGCTTCATCGATTATCTTTGGCAAACGTTCGGGATCGACCAGCACCGCCGACTTGCCCGTGATGCCTTTGACGGCTGAATAATGCTGCTCGACACCGCTGTTCTTCGTATCGATCGCGAGCACGGTTGCGCCATGTTTGACCAGCGTGCGTGCGATTGCTTCGCAAATGCCGCCCGCTGCATTCAGCACAAGCGCGTTCAGTCCGTAAAGGCGCAAGGGATCGCCCATGTCTATTCCTTTTTGGTCGTTGAGGTCCGAAACCTAGCCCGGAAAAGCATAGTCGGTGAATTGCTTCCGCAATTCAATTTTCTTGACCTTACCCGTCGCGGTGTGCGGCAGTTCGTCAACGAAGACAACGTCGTTCGGTATCCACCAGGTCGCCACTTTACCGTCGAAGTACCCGAGCAAGTCTTCCTTGCTGACTTCCGCTCCCTCCGCCCGTACGACGACCAGTAGCGGACGTTCGGTCCACTTCGGATGCGCGACGCCAATCACGGCAGCTTCCGCAACGCCCGCATGGCCCATGGCCGTGTTCTCGAGTTCTATGGAACTGATCCATTCTCCACCTGACTTGATCACATCCTTGGTCCGATCCGTAATTGCCATATAGCCCTGGGGATCGATCGTTGCGACATCGCCGGTATCGAACCAGCCATCCTTCGTGTGGGTGCCCGCGCCGCCTTCGAGCTTGAAATAATCACTACAGATCCAGGGGCCACGCACCTGCAGCGCACCGTAGGCGACGCCGTCCCACGCCAGTTCCTGGCCCTCGTCGTCGACGATGCGCAATTCGCAGCCGAAAATGCCGCGGCCGGCCTTGGTCGCGAGATCGAGTTTCTCGTCGTCGGACAATGATTCGAGCCCCGCCTTGATCGAGTTGCAGGTACCCAGGGGACTCATTTCGGTCATCCCCCAGCCCTGACGAATCTCGACGCCATGCGTATCCCGAAACTCCTGGATCATCGAACGCGGCACCGCGGCGCCACCGACGATCGAGCGCTTGAGTTTGTCGAGCCGCTTGCCTGCACTCGCGCAATACTGCAACAGCGCCAACCAGACCGTTGGCACGCCGAGCGCAATCGTCACGTCCTCGGAATCCATTAGCTCGTACAATGCGGCGCCGTCGCCCATCTTCGGCCCGGGGAATATGATCTTGGCGCCGACCATCAGCGTTGTATACGGAATGCCCCAGGCATTGACGTGGAACAAAGGAACGACTGGCAATACGCAGTCGCTGCTCGACAAATCCATGATGTCAGGCGCTGGCGCCGCATAGGCATGCAATACCGTCGAGCGATGATCGTAGAGCACACCTTTGGGATCGCCCGTCGTGCCGGAGGTATAGCAAAGAGCCGAGGCTGACCGCTCATCGAGTTCGGGCCACTTATAGTCGGCGGACTCCGCCGCTATCAGCGCCTCATAACAAACTGCATTTGGCAGCGACGTGTCCGGCATGTGCGCCTCGTCCGTCATGATGACGAAGCCCTCGACGCCCTTAATTTGCGGCAGGAGTTTCTCGAGCAGGGGAACAAACATGACGTCGGTAAAGATCCAGCGGTCTTCCGCGTGATTGATAATGAAAATGAGTTGCTCGGGAAACAGGCGTGGGTTGATCGTGTGGCACACGTAACCCGCACCGCTGACGGCGTAGTAGGTCTCGAGGTGACGATAGTC
>JABDNG010000128.1 GCA_013001045.1 Woeseiaceae bacterium
TCATCGATGCCAGCGATCCGAATCGATGGCAGCGCGTCCGGCAGGTCAATTCTGTATTGAAACAGCTGGACGCGGATCAGGTGCCGCAGATTCGCGTATACAATAAGATTGATAAACTGGATCGGCAGCCACGTATCACCAATAATCGCGACGGAGAGGGTCGCGCAGTCTGGCTTTCGGCTATCACGGGCGAGGGTATTCCGATGCTGAAAGACGCAATCGCTCGTCGGCTGCGCCAGAAAACGGTGCGGCGGGTAATTCACCTGATGCCTCACCAGGGACGGCAGCGCGCTAAACTATTCGAGCTGGGAGCGGTCTCTTCAGAGACGGTGCTCCCGGAGGGTGGCTGGACGCTCGATCTGAAAATGACCGAAAAGGACTTGCGACGATTCCTAAAGCGTGAAAATCTCGCGGAACAGCAACTGGATCCGCTGCCGATGAGTCCATCGGCGTCGGCGGCAAACGAGTGAGAAATATAGACACTATGGCTTGGAACGAATCAGGAAACGGCAAGGACCCCTGGAAACGCGATGGGGACGGGCCTAACGATCTCGATCAGATCGTTCAGGATTGGCAACGACGCTTCAGCAGCATGTTTGGCGGCGGCGGTAGTGGCGGTGGCGCCGGCGGCGGCGCCGGTGGCTTCGTTCTGCTGGTCTTGCTCTTGGTTGCCTGGGGGTTGACCGGTTTCTACAGAGTGGACGAAGCCGAGCGCGGTGTCGTGCAGCGCTTTGGCGCCTACACCGAGACCACGTTGCCGGGCCTGCACTGGCACCTGCCGTTCCCTATCGAAACGGTTGACCTCGTAAATACTATCGCAGTATCCAATTATGCCTATCGCACCGAGATGCTCACGGCGGATGAGCAGTACGTGTTTATCGACATGGTCGTACAGTATCGACGTGCTGATCCGGTGAAATACAGTTTTGAAGTCGTGGAGCCGGATCTGACCTTGCAGGACGTTACCGAAAGCGCGCTGCGCGAGGTCGTTGGCACCACTTTGCTTGACGTGTTGGTGACCGCGCGTCGCGATGAGATTGCTTCACGAACGCGCGAAGTACTGCAGGAGACGATCGATCTCTACGGCGCAGGCATTACGGTGACGTCTATTTCCCTTGAGACCGTCAACTACCCGCAAGCCGTACAGGTTGAGGTGGATGACGCGCAGAAAGCGCGTAACGACAGCGAGCGGTATGGGCTCGAAGCGGATGCTTATGCCAATGACATCGTTCCGCGGGCGCGTGGTGATGCGGTTCGCATACTTGAGGATGCGCGCGCATATCGCGAGCGCGTTATTGCCGATGCACAAGGTGAGGCTGCTCGCTTCGAGGCTTTGTTGGCGGAATATAAAAAGGCGCCCCGCGTGACGCGTGATCGCCTCTACATCGAAGCCATTGAAGCGGTGTACGGCAGTTCATCCAAAGTACTGGTGGACTCGGACAGCAGTGGCAACCTCATGTATTTGCCACTCGATAAGCTCATGAATCAGGCAGGGAAATCTGGCCAGTCGGGCGAGTCGAATCGTGCAGCGGACTCGCAGTCGCCTCAGCCGCAAAGTGGGGCCGGGTCGGATCTGGACGATTCACGTGAACGGAGGATCCGGGAATGAACGGTGGAAGATTTGCAGGCGTCGTAGCGCTCGGGCTCGTTCTCGTCATTATTGGTCTGTCGGCGTTTACAGTCAGTGAGCGCGAATTGGCCATCAAGTTGCAGCTTGGCCAGGTCGTCAAAGCCGATTATGAGCCCGGATTGCATTTCAAATGGCCGATCGTACAAAACATACGTAAATTCCCTCGTCGGATTCTGACAATCAGTGACCGTCCCGATCGGATATTCACGGCCGAAAACGAAGCGGTGCAGGTCGACTTTTTCGTCAAGTGGCGCATTGTCGATCCGGTTCGTTATTACACGTCCACGGGAGGCGTGTTGACCGTCGCCAATGGTCGCCTCTCGGAGATCATTAAGAACGCCATCGTCACCGAGTTTGGCAAGCGCTCGGTATCGGAGGCAATTTCGGTGGAGCGCGCAGAACTCATGCGTGACATGCGGAATACCGCCGCTGCCGCATCCGCAGACCTGGGCGTGTCGCTGATAGACTTCCGCGTCAAGCAGGTCGAGTTCATGGACGAAGTCCGCAGCTCGGTCTACCTGCAAATGGGCGCAGAGCGTAAGAGAATTGCGGCGGAGCGTCGCGCCGAGGGCAGGGCAGGCGCCGAGGAAAAACGCGCCGCTGCGGATAAGGCGCGCACGGTCATTCTGGCTAATGCGTACCGGGATGGTCAGAAAATCAAGGGTGAGGGCGATGCTAAAGCTGCAGAGATCTATGCCCAGGCCTACAACAAGGATCCGGAGTTCTACGCTTTCTATCGCAGCATCGATGCTTATCGGAAATCGATGGGCAAAGCGGGTGACGTTCTGATTTTGGATCCGAAAAACGAATTCTTTCGTTACCTGAATCAGTCGGATGGCAATCAGTAGCCGCCCGATCGGCTAGCCAAAGGGCATGTACTGGGCTGAAATACTGACCGCAGTGGCGCTTGTGCTGGTTATCGAGGGTATGTTGCCGTTTATATCGCCGGCCAAGTACCGCCAGATGGTCGCGGAGATAACGCGACTCAGTGATCATCACATCAGGAACATTGGCCTGGTGGTCATGATCGCGGGGCTGGTGTTGCTGTTTGTAGTGCGCGGCTAGCGCAGAACGCAAAGGAAGACGAGCAGAAAAATCATGGGTAAGAATGTAGTTGTCATCGGCACCCAATGGGGTGATGAAGGCAAGGGAAAAATAGTCGACCTTCTCACAGATCGCGCGGCGGCCGTCGCACGTTTTCAAGGCGGCCACAACGCCGGTCATACACTCGTCATCGGTGGCGAGAAGACAGTTCTACACCTGATCCCGTCCGGCATACTCCGCGACGGCGTCCGGTGCCTTATAGGCAACGGTGTCGTGCTGGCGCTGGATGCGCTCGTAACAGAGGCAAATGCCCTGATCGAGAACGGCGTACCGGTCTATGATCGCCTCAAGATCAGTCCTGGCTGCCCGTTGATCCTGCCATCGCATGTGGCACTCGATGCGGCGCGCGAGAAAGCCCGCGGCTCAAGCGCTATTGGCACGACGGGTCGTGGCATCGGCCCAGCCTATGAAGACAAGGTTGCCCGGCGGGCGTTACGCGTATCGGATCTTTTTGTGCGGGAGAAATTTGCGTCCAAACTCGGCGAGATTCTCGACTATCACAACTTTCTCTTGAAGAACTATTTCAAGACTCAGACGATCGACTTTACAAAGACGCTTGACGAGGCGCTTGCTTACGCAGAAATAGTGGCGCCGATCACGACCGACATTACACAGATACTGCGGGACCTGATGGACTCCGGAGAGAATATTCTTTTCGAAGGCGCGCAGGGCAGTTTTCTCGACATCGATCACGGCACCTACCCGTTCGTAACGTCGTCGAATACGGTCGCGGCAGCCGCGAGCACGGGCACCGGAATTGGTCCGCGCAATCTCGATTACATCTTAGGTATTGTAAAAGCGTATACGACGCGCGTGGGCGCCGGACCGTTTCCGACCGAGCTGTTCGATGATCAGGGTGCTCACCTCGCGAGAGTGGGTGCCGAATTCGGTGCGACGACAGGTCGGCCTCGTCGATGCGGCTGGTTCGATGCGGTCGCGTTGCGCCGTTCTATCGTGAACAGCAGCGTATCGGGATTGTGCGTTACAAAACTGGATGTCCTTGACGAACTCGAGACTATTCAAATCTGCGCAGGCTACGCGATCGACGGCGAGCCGATTGCCGGAGTGCCGGTAGTCGTCGATCGATTCGCGGAATGCGAGCCAATTTATGAAGAGTGGCCGGGCTGGCAGGAGTCGACGGTCGGAATTACCAATTTCGCGGACCTGCCGACGAAGGCGCGCGCCTATCTGGCGCGAATCGAGGCGCTGGCCGGTGTGCCGGTCGATATTATTTCAACCGGGCCCGATCGCGAACAGACGATTGTAAAGACACATCCGTTCGAATAACGGCACGACGGGCCACTAGCGCGCCGAGAACTCCGAGTAGCCAAAGGGTCATCGGGCCGCCGCCACCACCGCTCGTGGCCGTCGCGTTCGCTGTCACGGTAACGTTCGCTATCGCCGTGTCTGTTGATCCGTTCGGGTCCGTGACCTTCAATTCAAACCTCAGCAGGGTATCCGAATTGACACCCGGTGCATCGAAGGATGCAGAGGCGGTGCCCGCGTTGCGCAAAGAAACGACGGGGCCCAGTACCTGGCTCCACGCGTAGCTCAGGTTATCGCCGTCAGGATCGTTTGACTGGCTACCGTTCAATGTGACGCTGTCGCCCGGACGAACGGTCTGGCTGGACCCTGCAACCGCGTTTGGTGCCTGGTTGATTCCGACACCGTCCAGTATGTCAACGCGCATGACCGTCGCCGCGCCCAACGACGCGCCGGTGGCGTTGCTCAAGGTCACTTCAAAAAACTCGTCGCTTTCGCCGGTACCGTCGTCTGCAACCGCAAATTCAATCCATTTCGGGTCGGCATCGCCGTCAGCCCATGTCAACGATCCGTTGGCCGGGCCCGCGTAATCCGACCCCGCTGTCGCGTCTCCATTGCTGACGGCGAAGTCAACGCTTACCGCACCGCGGGCGCTGCCGGTTCGTTTGATGACAGCGACAGCCGTTCCGAAACCGCGCTCGGGGATTGCCAGCGCGCTGTTGGAGAACTCAATGGCCGAAGCGCTGCCAGGGTCGCTGATGTAAAGGCTGGCGATACTCGGTGACGACAATGTCGCGCCACCCGAGGGCGACGTTAGCTTGATAATGAGTCGCTCGAGCCCCTCAGTCGCAGCGTCATTTGACGCCGTAACATTGATGATGCGACTCGTCGAGTCACCCGCGCCCCAGTTCAAGGTGCCGCTTGTCACCGAGACGTCGTCATTCGATGCGGTCGCGGCGATCACTTCCCAGTTAACGGCGACTGCACCCTGCGAGCCGCCGTTTCGTTGCACGACGATGCCCCCTGACTGCATTTCTTCCGCCGCAAATGAACGGGCGCCGAACGCGAGCGTGCCTTCGGCGACATCCAGCGTCTTGTCTGCGACAACATACAGGCCACTGTCGATATCACTGATCACGACGTTGCCACTGGGCAGAAACGGATAGGTTCCCCAGGCGCCCGGGAAACCGACCGTGTCGGAGGACGGGTAAGTGTCAAACCGGCCAACAGAAGTCGGACTTGCCGGATTCGTAATATCCAGAATGGTGAGACCACGCGCGTAATTGGACATGTAATAGCGATTGCCGCGCACGAAGCCGTTGTGATCGATGGCCGACGTCGGGCCGGTCCACGTCCCAGCAAGCGTCGGCGCGGTGAGATCCGCTATCAAAAAAACCCTGAGGGTGGTTAACAACCCTCTGTCGCGTTCGTCGGTTTCGTCCTGCACGAACAAGTACTGTTGGTCTTCGGACCACCAGCCGGAATGCACGTAGTCGGCATTGTCGTACGGCGTGCTACTGAGGCGTGCCGGGTCCGAAGGATCCGTGACGTCCCAGATGTCAACGGTCGCCTCATTGAAATCGAACAGGACGTCACAGTACGCAGCGCTGCTGGCGTTGACGCACTGCGAGTCCTTGCGCGCGTCCGTGACGTTCATCGAAGCGGCATCATGCATGTAGAGACGATCGTTGCCGGGCTGGGTGCCGGGGGTCGCAGGCGTCGCGATGAAGCCTGGCGCGGCGGGATCCGTCAACGCATAGCTTCGAAATCGGCCGTCGCTGCTGTTCGAACCGGCGAGGATCAGCGTAGGAATGTTGCCGTTCAGCGATATGCCTGTGCTGAATTCCGTATTGGTCAGGTAGATATTGTGTGCTTGAGCGAAATCGCTGGGATAGTCGATGCGTGCGATGGTATGGGGCAGCTCGCTCAGGTCAATGATGAACAAACCGTCGGAGGCGTTATCCGCCGTGATATACGCATACGCATTCCAGCGGCTGTCTGCCGAATTCCAGAACTGATAGACCTTGATATCGCGCCACGTCGTCGTCTGCCCGTCGACAAAACCGACTTCGCGCGGATTCTCCGGATCCGTTACGTCGTACACCGCGGTGCCAGTCGTGTAGCCGACAATTGCGTATTCGCGGTTCGTGTTGAGGTCCATGAAACCCCAGATATCAGCGCCGTTTGCCGTCGTGGTGCGATCCGCGATATGCGCGAGAAGGTCGACATTGCTACAGGGAAATGCGCCGGCTGAGCCGCCAATGCAGGGCGTCGCCGCGGCGTTGGATTTCAGGCTCATCTGAGCGCTAACCAGGGCCTTGGTCTTTGGCGCGTGGTCCTTGCCGACGCTCTTGCTGTCGGCGATGACCCGAAAACCGCGCCGGGCGAGGTCGTCTGCAAATTCGAACGGCGCACCGATCAATGTAGTCTCAGCCCCCGTCATCACAGACAAGCGGTCGGCCTCGCTAAATCCGCCGCGCACATCGATAGCGCTGCTAAGCATGTAAACGACGTTTTCGACGGCGGCCAGCGTGTAGGACCCCGAGGCAACCCGAATCTGTCCGTTTTTGCCGACGCGTTTCAGTGCATATTCGATCGTTCGGCAGGGGCTGGCGGTATCCTGGCAGTTACCGGCATCCGTACCTGACGTCGTAACAAACAGTGGTGGTTGCTCGTCATCCGCGGCAGCAACGCCGGATCCTGCGAGGAGGCCGATCGCGAGCAAGACGGGCAGAAGGGGTCGAGTCATGTAACGAGCCGTATTCAGAAAGAAGTCTCTATAATAGCCGTTCATTAGCCTCTCTTTCCTCCTCGGATCCCGGATTTTGTGAAATCGCAGTGTTTGACCTTCAGAGCGGGCGAAGGTGCCCTTCGCTCGATACGAAGCGATGGCTTCGATATCTCGAGCATCGGAACGATCGCCGGCGCTTCCGGCGGCGCCAAATGGCTGGTTCTCAGCCAGCTGGATCGGGCGATCCTCACTAACCTTGTCCCGAGCATGTCGGGTCCTGTGCACCTGATCGGCTCTTCCATTGGCTCGTGGCGATTCGCCTGTTATGCGCAAAATGACCCCGTAGCCGCGATTGAGCGCTTCGAGAGGGCGTACCTCGAGCAGACCTACAGCGAGCGGCCGGACATCCATGAGATAACCGCCAAGAGTCGCGACATCCTGGCTTACGTTCTGGGTGACTCGGGCGTCGATGAAATTCTATCGAACGCCTTGTTCCGAATGCACGTCATGGCTGTTCGCAGTCGTCACGTCACCGCGCTCGAGCATCGCCTGTTGCTTGCCGCAGGCTTGATCACGGCAGCGACCCTCAACGCGATAAGTCGCAAGACGCTCGGCCTGTTCTTTGAACGCGCTCTATTTTTTGACCCGCGAGACGTACCACCGTTTTTTGATTTGACCGGGTTTCCACTGCAGCGTACCGCGCTGTCGAAACAAAACCTGTCAGACGCGGTTATTGCTTCCGGCTCGATTCCGCTGGTGCTGTCGGGCGTTCGGGACATTCATGGCGCGCGACCGGGGACATATCGTGATGGCGGCGTCATCGACTACCACCTTGACCTGCCGCACAGTGCCCGCGAGAGCCTGACGCTGTTTCCCCATTTTTACGACCGCATAGTGCCCGGCTGGTTCGACAAGAAACTCAAGTGGCGAAAGCCGCATCCGGGCAATGTCGATCGTACGATCCTCATCAGTCCGTCGGCAGAGTTCGTAGCGAAATTGCCGAACGCAAAAATTCCCGATCGCGGCGATTTTGTCAAGTTCTCACCGCAGGAAAGGGAAGCTGCATGGCGTGCCTGTGTCGCCGCGTGCAGCGAACTCGCGGACGAATTTAACGAGGTAATTGCGCGCGACCAGCTGGCGGCACGACTGCAACCGCTGTGGTAGTCTGACGGCCAAATAATAACGAAGGGGAAGACGCGGTGGCACAAGCACCATCGACAAAAGCCCGGCCATACCCGGAACTTACCTGGATCGCACTCGTCACCGGCTGGTTCATCGGCGTGATCATTGCAGTCGCGATCGGCTATGCCGCGCTGATTCTCGGCTTTTCGATCGAAGGATCGGAGCTCGCAGCGATCCTGGGGTTCGGTATTTTGCGCGGCATGCTCGGCCGCAAGAGTATCGTCGAGAACAATATCGTCCAGACTATTGCGAGCGGCGTTAACGGCGCGTCGTCGGGCATGATGTTCTCCGTACCTGCATTGTTCCTGCTCGGTTTTGGCGATCGCTTTGACCCCGTCGTCCTGACCTTCGGCTGCATCGCAGGCGCATTCCTCGGTATCGCGTTCATCATCCCGCTGCGCAAGCACATGATCGATTTCGAACGACTGACCTATCCGGGTGGTGTCGCCGTCGCGACGATTCTGAAATCGCCGGGTGCCGGTGTGCGCAAAGCGATATTCCTGTTGATCGCGGCGTTTATCAGTGCCTTTGTGCATTTCGCCACTATCCAAACCGGCTTCGACAACTGGAATCTTGGCGAGATCATCGGTTTGCCCGATTACATGAATGGCATCTGGTACCTGTCATTAATGACCGTCGGCGTCGGATTCATCGCCGGTCGCGGCGGCATTGCTTTCATCGTCGGCGGATTTGTTGCGTATTGGTTCCTTTCACCCATGCTCGCTGCGACCGGCAGCTTCCCCGTTGACGCAGCCGGCGAGGCGATCAGTGCGCCCGGGGAGTTGCGCCTGATGCTCTACCGACCGCTCGGTATCGGCATGCTCATCGGCGGCGCGATCATGGGCGTGATGCTCGCGTTTCCGCTCATCGTCAGCGCGATTCGATCCATGCAAAAAGCGGCGGGCGTTTCGTCCGATATTTCCAACGACGAAATGCCGATCAAGATGCTGTATTTCGCAATCGTCGGGGCGGTCATCCTGCTCTGCGTGATGGCGGTGACGTCCGTTGAAACGGTCAGTCTTGGTCGCGGCATCGCGATGGCAGTGCTGGGTACGCTTTGGATCTGGATGGCCGGCATAATTCTTTCTGAAGCGATCGGTCGCACGAACTGGTCGCCGTTGTCCGGCATGACATTGGTCGGTATTACGCTCCTGATCGTGGTCACCCACGGCATGGAGCGCAGTGACTCGATTATTGCCGCACTCATGGTGGGTGCGGCCACCTGCGTCGCAATGTCTCAGGCAACCGATCTCATGCTCGACCTGAAGACCGGCTACCTGGTCGGAGCGACGCCACGGATGCAGCAAATCGGACAATTTGCGGGGGCGTGGCTCGGACCAATCGTCGTAATCTTTGTCATCTTCGTTCTCAACGAGTCCTACGGTCTGGGCAGCGAGCAATTGCCGGCGCCGCAGGCACAAGCGCTGGCGAGTACCATCGACGGCATTCTTGGTGGCGATGTGCCGACCGAAAAATACATGGCGGGTGCCGTGCTCGGGGGCATCCTGTCCGCGGTCATCGGTGGCCTGGGCATTACGGTCGGATTGGGTTTTTACCTGCCGTTCAATATTGTTTTGACCTACTCGCTCGGCACCCTGGCGCGTGAGATCTCGAATCGTGTCAAAGGAAATACCTGGAGCGAGGAAGTTGGCATTCCGGTTGCGGCTGGATTGATCATTGGCGAGGCGCTTGTCGGTGTCGGCAATGCGCTGGTCATCGTGTTCTCGTAGCGAAGGAGGAGAAGGACTATGAAAGGAATTGGTTACTTTTTGCTCGCTGCGGGCTTTCTCGGCGGCGCGTTTGCGACATCGCTCGACGTTAAGGAGGTCGACTGGACGATCTTCGGAATTGCGGCCGCTGCGGCGGTCATCGGCCTGATCCTGTTCAAGCGCCAGGCATCGGCAATGGCGCGATCGGATTCGGTCCTCGAACTGAATCGCGGAGAGCTGCGCGAGTCCATTCGAAATATCGTGCGCGATCTCGAGGAGCTGACCGGAAGCGCGGCAGAGCAGGGTGCGGATTTGCGAGACAGAATTGATCTCGTATTGCGGACGGATCTACAGCGATTTGCGGACGCGCGCGAAAGCATGGTGCACTTGTTCGGTCTGCAGACCTACGCGGATATCATGAGCAGCTTCGCGGCTGGCGAACGCTACATTAACCGGGTCTGGTCAGCCTCTGCCGATGGCTACGACAAAGAAGCGACTACGTACCTGGCGAAAGCAGCTCGTCAATTCACGGATGCCGAAAAACAGCTGACACGCGCGGCACAAAGTATTGTCTGACGTGATTGACTGGTACGGGCTCAGGAAGCCGGCTCGGTGCCCGCAGAGCGCAGGCATCGGGCCGTCAGCGCCGTTCGCAAGACATCGATGTCTTCGTTCATCATGTGATCGGTGTTGTCTTTCCAGCCCGTCAACATGGCGATGTTTCGTTCATTGACGAGAAGATGGCGCTCGTTGGATTGATCGGCGATTTCCCAACCGGGCGCGGCAATTACCGATCTGACTCGAACTTTGTGCCCGAGAAGTCTGTTGAAGTCTTTTTCGAGACGCGTGGCGCGTGCTGCAATGTCCACAACAGGTAGCACAGATTCTGAATTGGAGAACTGTAATGCGTTGCCATCGAGACGCACGCTATCGCCATTGCGCGCCCGTTTCGCCACGACATTAATCGCGTAAAGGCCAGTTTGCGCGATCACAACATGATCGACGACGCCCGCACTCGTCTCAATGTCGTGGAAGACCTGGGTCATGCCGTTCGAAATCTGTCGCAACTGGTGTCCAATCGCGATATTGGCATCGTGAAGAAATTTTACTTCGCGCCTCGCAAGGATCGTGCGACCCAGTTGATAAAGGGCAAAAGCCCCCGCCAGGAAGAGAAACGCCAGCTGCATATACAACTGCCAATCCGGATAGCCGGCAAATAGCTGCTGAGCTTGCAGAACATAAGCGGCTGCAAACAATACGACGAAGACCAGCGTGCCACCCAGATAAATGGACTGAGATGTCGAAAGGCGGTCAAGTTCATCGCGAAAACGCTGCGCCGCTTCGTGCATGATGCTGTCGGCGAAATTGGGACCAGGGCTGACTGTGCGTGTCAGGACAACCCAGAATCTTGCAATCAGCAAGAAAAGAATAGTGCTGCCTAGCGCAACTGTCGCCGCGCCACTGATCGCCTCGATACCCATCTGTCCGATCTCAAGCCCCTTACACTGTCCGAGCGTAGCTTTCGCGGGACCGGCACACTGTGACACAGGTCACATTGGGCCGGCATTCGCGGTGGTCCGATACCCAGATTTCAGTATCTGTTCAGCGACAGACGTGTATTTGTGAATGTCATCACGGCGGCCACCGGTTTCTGCCGGTAGCGTCGGTGCCGACGATATAGAGACTTGAACAAATGGAGCATGTCATGAAGCGTTATTGGAATCTGATCTGGGTGGCTCTTGCAGTCACTGGCCTGGGCGGCTGTGCCTCGATGAGCGGCGACGAATGCATGACAAGTGACTGGTCGGCCATCGGTTACGAGGATGGCGCACGTGGTTATACCACTGATCAATTTAGCCAGCGTCGCAAGGCCTGTGCGAAACACGGCGTTACGCCCGATTTTGCAGCCTACCAGGATGGCCGCAGCCAGGGCCTGGTCGAATATTGCCAGCCGGGTCGCGGTTTTGACATCGGCTCGAACGGTGGTCGCTATAGTGGCGTTTGCGACGTCAATCTCGAAGCCGATTTTCTCGACGCTTACAATGCCGGGTATCACCTGTACACGTTGCGGAGCAATGTGAATCGCACCAACTCGAGTATCAATGCGAAAGAGCGCGAGCTGGACCGTATCGCCGACGAGATGCGTCAAGCCGAAGCCTCGTTAATCGCCAAGGAAACGACGACCGAAGAACGGGTGTTGCTGCTTGTAGACCTCAAGGATTTGTCGGAAAGAACCGGTCAGCTCGAGGCAGAGATTCAGGACCTGTACGAACACCGTGCCCGCTACCAGGTGGAGCTTGAGAACTACCAGGTGGCCGTTCTGGACTTCGGCTACTAGGAACGCGGCAGATCGTCAGAGATTGACCGCTTCCGGGTGATTTGCGCTGCGCCGATCACGCCGGTCCCGCCGCTCAATCGTTGTGCCGCTGGTGCCGGCACCGTAGTGAACGGATCCATACGGATTGCGACGCTCGTTGCCTGACCTGCGGTCGGCGTGGTGCGCGAATCCGCAACGGCATTCCAGGGCGTCACATTCGGGCAACGGCAGTCGCGGCGCCGCGCTTGCGAGAAAACGGCGTCCGGTCATCGCCTTGGCCGCGTCGCAGGCATTGCTGGAATACTTCAGTGATACGGCGTGAAAGGCGGCGGTCGATTCGAGCGGCTTCACCTGCGAGGCGGCGTGCACCTCGACTTTCCCGCGTCGAATTCGCATAACGAGCCAGGCGATCGACAGTAGCAAAGCGACTATCAGCAACAGTTCTTTCAATGTGGCCCCCTAGTGTGCGGGCGGGTCCGTCCGGGACGGCCCGCGCTCTTATTTGGTCGAAATCGACCGGTACTGATCATACACCGGGGACTGCCGCGACGCCAAACAGGCCGGCATGAAAATACACAATAGCAGCAAATGCCACGAGTCCAATGGCGACCGTCACTATGTCCAAGCGGATGGCTGCCGCCTCGGGCCTTCGCCAGTCTCCCTCGCGACGATTAATCATCAGGATTTCGAGCACCGCCCAGACGGTCAGGCCGCCGAAGAGCGTCACCGAGCGACTGTCGCCATTCAACAGCAGGTGCGCGACGCCCCAACAAATGGTGCCGATCATCTGCGGGTGGCGGATAAATCGCTTGATGTTGCCGGGAGCCTGCGAGGCGATGAATAGCACGAAGCCTATGAGAATCAGCGCGGAAGTCAGAGGGCTGGCCGTCATCGGCGGCGCGTAAACTGCCGTCGGAATGGCTTGTTTCCACCCGAAAACGATGAGGAGCAACGCCCCAACAATGACCAGGGCAAATAAGCCACGGTAGCGATTTTCGCCCAGTGCGGCGACGAACCGACCGCGCATGCCCGGCAACGCGGATGGCAGCAGGTGCGTCAGGCTCCAGATGATGATTCCGAGAATCAACAACGCCATTGTTACTTACTCCGATAGCCGCAGGTTAGACGCCAGTATACCGATTCATGCTAAGTTTACGGCGTAATCAGGCGAGGAGACGGCGATGCAGGCGAGTGGAAAACTGATGGATATGCTGACGGGCTATGCCGCATCGCACCGGCACCCGTTCAATGTGTTTGTGCACATGATCGGCATACCAACAATCATGCTTGGCGCGCTGATTCCGCTGACCTGGGTGACTTTTAGCGTGAACGACGTGTCTTTCAGTCTTGGCCATGTCCTGATTGTCGCGTTCTTCCTGTTTTACGTGACTCTCGATGTCCTGTTTGCAGTCGTATTCCTGGTCGGAGCGTATTTTCTCGAGATGCTTGCGGCGAAGCTCGGCGCCTACCCGGGCAATACAGGCTGGATCATCGCAGCCGTCGCTTTTTTCGGTGGGTATGCCGCGCAGTTCATCGGCCATGCCGTTGAAAAGTCCATGCCGGTGCTCGTCAAGCATCCTGTGCAGGCGAATCTCGCGGCGCCGTTTTTCACGGTCGTCGAGTTGTTCAGCATCGTCGGACTTCGTAATGACTTGTTCAAACAGGTGCAAGAGCAAATCGACGCGGGGCGACACCAGGACGCCGTGTAGGAACAGCAAGGCGCTCTGAAGGCACCGAACATGGAAACCGCGGTCAAGGTAATAACGACGCAAGGGCTGGTCCTTGCTTTCCTGCCTGCCCTTATTGTCTTCGGCATCATGTTTCGCTGGTCGGCCGGTGCCAAGACAGCTGTATACGCGACGTTTCGCATGTTGATTCAATTGCTGCTCATCGGTTATGTGCTTGTCTACATTTTTACAACTGATCAGCCGGGTATCATTGTCGGCGTTCTTGTCGTCATGTTGCTGGCAGCCAGCTGGATCGCCATTCGGCCGGTTCAACACAAGCAGCCGCGTGTGTATCTCAACGCGCTTACCGCGATCTCCATCGGCGGTTTAGTGACGCTCGGCCTCGTCAGTCAGTTCGTCATCGGCGTCGAACCGTGGTTTAGCCCACGCTATGTGGTGCCGCTTGCCGGTATGATTTTTGCCGGGGCTATGAACACTGTCAGCCTCGCTGCCGAGAGACTGCAGGCCGAAATCGAAAGAGAAAACTCGTATCGGGAGGCGCGACGCATTGCGTTTGAAGCATCGCTGATACCAATGATCAACTCACTGTTCGCGGTCGGGCTGGTGGCGCTGCCAGGGATGATGACCGGGCAAATATTGTCAGGTATATCGCCGATGGTGGCCGCCAAATACCAGATCGTCGTCATGGCAATGTTATTTGGCGTTTCCGGAATATCCGCGGCAACCTACATAGCGCTCGAGCATCGCGCGGCAGAGTAACCTTGAGCGGCCTCCCCAAGCCATTTAACCTAACCTCGGGGCCGAATATTTGCCATCAATAGCCTTGCGGTGCGGCTGGCAGAGTGCCAAACGCGTCAATCAGCTGCTATTATTGGGCTATGGTGATTGATAAGAATAAAAATAATCAAATCTCCGATAAAGACGACGATCCCACGATGGAGCTGGAGCCGCTTTCCGAAGAGGATTGCGCCAAAATGCTTCAGTCTGAAAATTCACCCGTCGAGCCAGGCTCGAACTTGGAAATCGAAGCATCTCACGAGCACGATGTTGAAGCCGACGCGCCGGTTTCCCGGGAGAATTCATCTGCGATCGACGGACTGAGAGAGCAGCTCAACTATCGCATCGAAATGAACAGCATTCTGCAGCAAGGCATCGTTCAACTTCGCGAGAAGTGCGATCAACGAGCCGAACAGATTGCCAGCCTTGAAGAAAGCAGCGAAAGGCTCAGCGGCGAACTGGAGCAAAGCCGCAAACGGTTGGAAGACGCGGAACAGAAACTGGCGGTAGCGAGAGAGAACGAGCAAGCGCTACTGATCAAAGCGAATACGCATGGTCAGGCAGATGCCGCCAACGCGAGAAACGCGAAGTTGCTGGCCGAACTGGAAGCAAAAAATGCACAGATTGATGACTACAAAAGTCAACTGGAAACATTGCGGCGCTCATCGGCGGTGACCGCAAAAGCTGCAGTAAGTCCAGAGCCTGCGGCTCGGTTCGCCCCGGACAGCCAGACCGAGGATCGCTGGGCTCTGGTCGGGCAGGACGGCGATGCAACAGATTCCCACATGGTTGCTGATGGCATAATCATCATCGGAAGCAGCTCCGATTGCGACATCCAAATCGCCAGCCAATTCGTCAGTCGACATCATGCGCAACTGGTCAAGACTGACATTGGCTGTGTCCTCGGAGATCTGAACAGCACGAACGGTACGTTCATCAACTCCCGTCGCATCAATAAGCGAGTGCTTCGAGCGGACGATATTGTAACAATTGGCAAGCATCGCTTCCGATACGAAAAGCAAACCGCAAATTCAATTATTGGTAATTTGCGCGAAGACAAGCGCAGCCTCGATTCCAGTGGAATATGATGTTGGCGGATCAATAAATAACAAGAAAAAGCTCAACTCGTGAAATAGAGGAAACAGTCATGGAACAGACTCTCGCATCGCCAAAGACAGGCGCCGAAAAACGCGAAATTGCTGGCACAGCGTCGCGGCCGATTCTCGCCGCGGTTTTATCGTTTCTGGCCGCCTTTTGGCAAAAGATTCGTGCAGGATTCTGGAGCGTTCGTAACAACCTGAACTCCGATATCACCAAACCACTCGATATTGAGCGCATTGCCGCGCAACTTGCCGTGGTGAAGCGGGCAGAGGAAGACGGGATAAGAGATTTGCCGACTTCAGGCGAGGAGACACCGACGGGGACGCAACGCGAAATTATTGCCTATTTTACGAATCTTCGCCGGCGCGCCAAACAGCAAGTTACGGACACGGCTGAAAAATCGAGCAGGATTCTGGAACAAATACAACCCGCTGACGTCATGGGCAAGATCCGCGATATACCGGCAGGCTGTGAAAACAAGATTCTCCGTTATTTTGCCGACGTTGAATCTCATCTGGCCAATACGCGGGATCTGGCGGAAAAACAAAAGTCACACTACGATGCATTTCGTCAGAAGAATGGTCTGGATCGTCTCGCCGAATATTCTGCCGTTGCGCGCTACAGTTATCTGATCGTACCTGTCCTAATCGGTGCAGTTGCATTCGCGTTGGCAAGCATGGTTAAGACCCGTGCCGGGAGTGAGGCCAGCGTGACTATGACCTGGATCGTAACGGTCTCGGCAGCCGCGGTCATCGTGCCCTTCATGCTCGGTGGTTCGCTGTTGCGCTGGATCAATGACGTACGTGGATTCCGTCGGTTCATTGGTCGGATCAGCGCCGTCGCGGCTTTTGCAGCAATCCTTGTGATGGCGTTTTACGTGGATTTCCATATTGACACCGTGCTCGCCAACCCGGACGCCTCGAACAGCGATGTTGTCAATGCAATGCTGGCGACTCCGCTTGACGTTGTTACAAATGTTGTGAGCTGGATGGGCGTCGGCCTGGTTGGCCTGACGGGCCTGCTCGCAATGCTGCTGGCTTACCGCTCGGACGACCCCTATCCGGGCTACGGAACGGTGCAAAGGACGTATTACAAGGCTCGGGACGCTCATGATGAGGCGGCTTCCCGTCTGCGCAAACGTATCAATATTCTTATTGACTCAGCCGAATCCGAGATTGATACGAGAGTCAAGGGCTTTAAGAACAAGGTAAGGACGTATACGCGGTTAGTGGAGAAGTCGCAGCGATTTCCATCGGCGCTTAACGACTATGACCTCGAATTGGAAGATGCCTGCAGTATGGTCCTCGACAGGTACCGGGCGGCGAACGCCGCTGTTCGCCAATCTGATTCGCCAGCGAGTTTTGCGGAGCATGTTTGTTTTAACCGGGATGGTGAAATCGCTGCCCGGCAACATTCAGATGGCGGCAGCCATGTCGCAGAGTTACAGACCGCGAGTGTGGATCTGGACAATGAAGCAAATTCGGCGCGGCAAAAATTGCGGACCCTGAACCTTCGAATGATCAATTCGATTGCCGAGCCGGAGATTCTGGATCCCGACTCAGCAGACTGAAATACGATCTCACATCGGAAAAAGAAAAGACCCCCGTCATGGGGGCCTTTGTGATTTGGTGCCCAGGGCGAGACTCGAACTCGCACATCCGTAAGGACACGGCGACCTGAACGCCGCGCGTCTACCAATTCCGCCACCTGGGCAGGCCAAGAACCGCGTACAATTGCAGTTCTGACGGGTGGCGCACTGTACTCAAAGCGGTCGTAATCTGTCAATCGTCATTTCTAGCGCCCACAGCAACGGAGCCACATCACTTGCCCCGCAAAACAGATAAGCCCAAGAACTCAAGCAACAGCTCGAGCAAACGCTCCCGCAAGAGCTCCAAAAAGAGCAAACCCTACAAGCACCCGATTCCGAGCCAGAATGAGCTCATCGATTTTCTGACAGAAGCAGGCAAGCCCCTCAAAGCCGATGCGATTCAGAAAGCGTTTGGGCTCAAGGGCCAGCGCATGCGCTCGCTCCTGGTCGATCGCCTGTACGCGATGGTTCGTGCCGGGCAGATACTCGAAAATCGCCGCGGCGAGTACTGCCTGACCGCTAAACTGGATCTGGTTACGGGGACGGTCAGCGGCCATCGCGATGGTTTCGGTTTCGTCATTCGCGACGATGGCGAGCCCGACGATATCTATCTATCGGCCACGCAGATGCGTTCCTTGATCGACGGCGATCGCGTGGCCATTCGCATCACTGGTCTGGATCGTCGCGGGCGCGCCGAGGGGGAACTCGTCGACGTCCTCGAGCGCGGTACGCGAGAGGTCGCAGGCCAGTTCATCCGCGAACGGGGCATTGGGATCGTCGTGCCGGACAACTCGCGGATCTCGCATCGCATCCTGATTCCGAAAGGCGAGGCGGGCAACGCGCGGCCGGGAGACATGGTGGTCGTTGACATTCTCGACTATCCGTCGCGCGTCGAGCAGGCAACCGGACGCATCATCACGGTTATCGGTGCACCCGGCGAAAAAGGCATCGCCACCGATATTGCAATTCATTCGCATGGCATTCCATTCAAGTGGCCGCAGGCTGTACTGCACGAGATCGAGACCTTCGGGACTGACGTTCCAGGCACGGCCAAAGAGGGCAGGACCGATCTGCGCGCCCTGGACCTCGTGACGATCGACGGCATCGATGCGCGGGATTTCGATGACGCCGTATTCTGCGAGCAGTCCGGGGGAGGGTGGCGCTTGCTCGTGGCTATTGCCGATGTGTCGAATTACGTCAGCGTCGGCTCCGAGCTTGATAAAGAAGCAACACGCCGTGGCACCTCGGTGTATTTTCCGGATCGCGTTGTGCCCATGTTGCCGGAAGTGCTCTCCAATGGACTGTGTTCGCTGAACCCCAAAGTCGACCGGCTTTGCATGGTCTGCGACATGCAGGTTGACGGTAACGGAAGCGTCACACGTTCGCGGTTCTACGAGGCTGTGATGCGCTCCAAAGCTCGATTGACTTACAGCCAGGTAGGCAAATTTCTCGATGGCGCGACGAATAAATCAGTGCCAAAAGATCTGCAGTCTTCAGTTCGGGAGTTGCACGCACTTTACAAAGCGCTTGCATCCGCACGCAAACGGCGTGGCGCCATCGAAATTGATCTGCCGCAGACCAAGTTCAAGCTCAACGACGATGGCGAGATCGACAAGATCGAAGTCGTGCCGCGCAATGATGCGCATCGCCTTATCGAAGAGTGCATGATCGCGGCCAACGTCCAGGCGGCCAAGTTTCTGAAGAAACATCGCATACCGGGTTTGTACCGCGTGCATCCGAGACCGGACCCTGATCGATTCAACGACCTGCGCTTGTATCTCGTATCGTTGGGCCTGAAAGTCGCGCACCCGGACCATGTCGAGCCGCGCCATTTCACTCAGCTTATTGATCAGGTCAAAGATCGCCCCGACAGCGCAGCCATTACGATGGCGATGCTGCGATCGCTAACCCATGCCGAGTATTCGCCGACCAACGTCGGTCATTTTGGTCTTGCGCTGGATTTGTACGCACACTTCACATCACCCATTCGCCGTTATCCCGACCTGCTTGTGCATCGGGCCATTAGGCACATCGTCCGCGGCGGCAAAGCGGGCCGCTACGATTACGCGCCAAAGCAAATGGAACGGCTCGGGGCAATTACTTCGTCTCACGAAAAGCGCGCAGAAGACGCCACTCGCGATGTCGAGGCGTGGCTCAAGTGCCAATATATGGAAGGCCATCTTGGTGACGAGTTCGATGGCGTGATCACCGGCGTCACAAATTTTGGCCTGTTCGTGCAGATCACTGAGTTAATGACAGACGGCCTGGTGCACGTAACCAGCCTGGACAATGACTATTACAAGTACGATGCCGGTTCACAGCGACTCATCGGCGAACGCAGCGGCAAAACGTACAGCTTGGGGGAAGCGATGCGCGTTCGTGTGCAGCGTGTCGATATGGAAACGCGAAAAATTGATTTCAAACCCGTTGGCCGCGAGACCACGAGCGTCCGCAAGGGCCGTTCTTCAGGCCCGAGGAAGCGTCGCGCTTGAGCAAATCGCAGTACATCACGGGGCTGCGCGCCGTTGAACAGCTGTTGAACTCGGAGTCGGCGGACATTCGGCAGGTCTACGCCGAGTATCAGACCGCCAACCCCCGCGTGCAGGCCGTGATTGCTGAGGCGCGCAAAGCCGGAATAGAGATTCAGGCCGCGAACCGCGCCCGCCTGACACAGATCAGTGGCGAATCGCGACACCAGGGCATCGTTGCGGAAGTGCGACGCAGCTCGGTGATGGATGAGGGCGGGCTGCGAACCCTGGTTGAGGAGCGTCTGCAGGACCCGGACGGACGGCCGCTATTACTCCTTGTATTGGACGGCGTGCAGGACCCCCACAACCTGGGCGCCTGCATGCGCACAGCGGACGCGGCGGGCG
Organism: Woeseiaceae bacterium; assembly: GCA_013001045.1. Taxonomy (GTDB): domain Bacteria; phylum Pseudomonadota; class Gammaproteobacteria; order Steroidobacterales; family Woeseiaceae; genus UBA1847. The sequence goes on from JABDNG010000128.1 coordinate 19,964, forward strand.
TCGATGCGCTGGTGGTGCCTCGCCGAGGGGCGGCAGGATTAGGGCCGACGGTTAGCAAGGTGGCGGCAGGCGCCGCGGAACAGCTGTCGTTCGTTCCCGTGGCCAACCTCGGGCGCGTGCTGGCATGGCTGTCAGACTACGGCGTACGCTGCGTTGGCACCAGCGACAAGGCCGACGAGAGCCTGTTTGACGCCGATCTCACGGGCTCGGTTGCCCTGGTCATGGGCCGTGAGCACACCGGCCTCAGCAAGGGCATCACGAGCCGCTGCGATACGCTGATCAAGCTTCCCATGGAAGGGGTTGTCTCAAGCCTCAATGTTTCGGTCGCCACGGGGATTTGCCTTTACGAGATTGTCCGCCAGCGGCACTTGCGTATGCCCTGATCGTTGGGTAGCATGCGCCTCCCCGTTCAAAAGGCGGGGTTTTCACCTCTTGCTGCACCGGACGAGCCGGGCAGCTGTAGTCCTCATGGGTAATCTGGCGATACAACGGGTACCTGAGAGGAATTCATCCAGAAGGGAAGACAATGAGACATTATGAAATCGTGTTTCTGGTTCATCCGGACCAGAGCGAGCAGGTACCTGCCATGGTAGAACGCTACCAGGGCCTGGTGACCGAGTCCGGCGGCACCGTGCACCGCAGCGAAGACTGGGGTCGACGCCAGTTGGCTCACCCGATCAACAAGATCCACAAAGCCCACTACGCGCTCTTGAATATCGAGTGCGGATTCAGTGTGGTCGATGAGATCAAGTCCGCGTTCAAATTCAACGATGCTGTCTTGCGACACCTGGTCATTTCTCGCGACGACGCCGTAACCGAGGCGTCGCCCATGGCGGTTGCCGTGGCCGAAGAGAAGGCCAAGGAGAGGGAGGCACAGCAACGGCGTGAAGCGAAAGCCGCTTCCGAAGCAGCGATGCGAACCGAAAAGGTCGCCGAGGAAACGCCCGCAGAAGCCGCCGGCGAAGCCGATAAAGTCGCTGCCGCTGAGGCGCCGGCCGACGTTGAACCCGCCGCTGACGCAGATGCGCCGACGGTAGCTGACAGTGGCGAAGACGCAGCGGACGAAGCTGCGGCCAAGAGCGCCTGAGGAGAATTACAATGAGTCGTTATTCACGCAGGCGTAAGTATTGCCGTTTTACCGCTGAGGGCATCAAGGAGATCGATTACAAGGATCTCAATCTGCTCAAGGCCTACGTTACCGAGACGGGAAAGATCGTTCCGAGTCGTATTACAGGCACCAAGTCTCATTACCAACGCCAGCTGGCTACGGCGGTTAAGCGGGCTCGTTTTCTCGCGCTGCTGCCGTACACCGACCGGCACTAAAAGAAGCCGCACGGTAAGTTTCGTGCAGGCGGTCGCCAAGTGGCTGGTTGCGCGCCCGCAAAACGCGGTGATGGGCCTGGCAGTGACGTTACTGTTGCCGGCACCGCAGCTGACCAGCGGCGTCATCATGGTACTGCTGGTGCTCGGGCAGGGAACGAAACTCGCCTTGCTTGAAGCCGCAATTGCGGCTGCAGTCTTGCTCGCGGTATCGCTGCTGTTCAGCGTGTCGATCGCTTCGGTCGTGGTGTTGATGGCGGGAACCTGGTTGCCCGTGTTGTTATTGGCCGTGTTGTTACTGAGTTCAAGGTCGCTGACACTAACGATGCAGGTGTCGGTGATCATTGCAGCAGTGGCGATGATCGGGTTCTACATTGTCGTGGTTGATCCAGTCGCATTCTGGCAACCGTATGTAACGCAGATGGCAGAACTCGTCGCACAAAATAATCTGCAGCTGAATACGGAGTTGCTCAGCGCGGAGGTGATGACAATATCCGCCGTATTGGCATTCTGGATGTTGTACACCGCAGGATTGTTGCTGGGGTACGCGCTGTACAGGCGTTTGCCACAAGATACCGGCGATTTTGGCTGGTTTCGGGACTTGGATTTTGGACGCGTTATTGCATTTACTATGGCAATAACGTCGTTGCTGGCGTTTGTTGTCGACGCGACCTGGTTGCAGAATCTCGCGTTCGTGTTGTTCGTGATCTTCTGGATACAGGGCCTGGCAATCGTGCATTGGATGCATGTGAATGGACAGTTGCCGCTTGCCGCTGTCATTGCAGTTTATGCGCTACTGCCGTTTTTGCAGGTCTTGTTGATGACGGCGCTGGCGGTATTGGGTTACACGGATGCCTGGTTTGGTTTCAGGCGCCGCAGGAAAAAAGCTTAAAAGGTCGGAAAAATGAACGTCATATTATTGGAAAACATAGAAAACCTGGGTGGCATCGGCGATCTCGTCAAAGTCAAGCCCGGTTACGGTCGCAATTTTCTGTTGCCGCAAGGCAAGGCTGCTCTGGCAACGCCAGATAACATGAAGGCGATCGAGGCCCGTCGTGCGGAGCTCGAGAAAGCGGCCGCGGCAGAAGTCGCAAAAGCCAAGACGCGTGCCAAAGCCATCGACGGCGTGGAGCTGGTTATACCGGCGAATGCTGGTAGCGAAGGCAAGTTATTCGGTTCCGTTGGCCCGCTTGACATCGCTGAGGCATTGGCCGGCATTCAGATTGAAGTGGAGCGTGCTGAAATCCGCATGCCGGAAGGCCCTATCCATGAGCTCGGTGAGTTCGCGGTCGGCGTTCATCTTCATGGCGATGTCAATGCTGAAGTCACAGTACGAGTTGTTGCTGCCGAGTGACAGCCGGCTGTGTTACCTTTAAGTCAGGATTGATCTCTGACACTGGCTGTAAAGGAAACTCTTAAAATGGTCCGAGCGCTGGGCGATGGCTACGCAGACGGGGGTGCCGAGCAGCGCCTCAAGGTGCCGCCCAACTCCATTGAGGCCGAGCAAGCGCTGATTGGCGGTCTGATGCTTAATGCACAGGCCTGGGACAAGATCGCCGATGTTGTCGTTGGCGAGGACTTCTATCGCAAGGACCATCGCGTGATCTTCGCGGCCGTCGCCGACCTTATCGAAGGCGGCAGTCCTTGCGATGTTGTGACAGTTTCCGAATTTCTGGAAAACCGCGGCGAACTCGAACAGGCCGGCGGGCTCGAGTACCTCGCGACGCTGGCCAATGAAACGGCAGGGGCGGCGAACGCCCGGGCATACGCCAAGATTATTCACGAACGTTCGACATTGCGCGCATTGATCAACGCGGGCAACGAAATTAGTGGTAGCGCGTTTTCATCCGACGGACGAACCGCATCGCAAGTGCTGGACGAAGCCGAACGCATGGTGTTCGCGATCGCCGAGAAAGGCAGCCGTGGGCGCCGAGGCTTCAAGCCCCTGAAAGACATTTTGCCGGGCGCGGTCGACCGTATCGACTTGCTGCATCAGACTGACGGCAGTATCACCGGCGTTTCCAGTGGCTATAGCGAATTCGACAAATTAACCGCAGGCTTGCAAGCTGGTGACCTGATCATTGTTGCGGGTCGACCGTCGATGGGTAAGACGACGCTGGCTTTGAATATCGCGGAGAACGCGGCAATCGGCTCGAAGGTACCCACGGCAATTTTCTCGATGGAAATGCCTTCCCAGCAACTGGCATTTCGGATGATCTCTTCACTCGGTCGCGTCGATCAGACGCACCTTCGGACCGGTAATTTTCCGGATGAAGACTGGTCGCGCATTAACACGGCAGTGCAGTTGATGTCCGAGGCGCCCATCTTCATCGATGACACACCGAGCCTCTCGCCGACGGAAATTCGCGCGCGCGCGCGACGCCTACACCGTGAACACGGTCTCGGCCTGATCGTTATCGATTACTTGCAGTTGATGCAGGTCGACGGAACCAAGGAAAATCGGGCGACAGAAATTTCCGAAATTTCGCGATCGCTGAAAGCGCTTGCCAAAGAACTCGAGGTGCCGGTGATCGCGTTGTCGCAGCTCAATCGTAGCGTTGAACAACGCACGGATAAACGGCCTGTCATGTCGGACCTTCGAGAGTCCGGCGCCATCGAGCAGGATGCCGACCTGATCATCTTCATCTATCGCGAGGAAGTCTACAACCAGGACACGCCGCGCAAGGGCATCGCCGACATCGCAATCGCGAAGCAGCGAAATGGTCCGATTGGCGACTTTCCCCTGACGTTCGTGGGCCGCTACACCAAGTTTGAAAACTGGGTACCCGACGCGTACGCGGAAGAGGCGTATCCGTGAGTTTCGGAGCTCGAGCGCTCATCCGGCTCGGCGCACTGAAACACAACCTCGACGTCATTCGCAGAGCCGCACCGGGCTCGAAAGTAATGGCCGTCATCAAGGCAAACGCTTACGGTCACGGCATGGTCACGGTCGCGGAGCACCTGACGGACGTTGACGCGTTTGCGGTGGCACGTGTACCCGAAGCGATCCAGCTCAGAGAACGCGGCATTCTCTCGCCAATCGTCCTGTTGGCCGGTGTCATCGACGAGACCGAATTAGGTGCTGCAGTCGAATGGGGCTTCGAGCCCGTCGTCCATTGTTCCGAGCAGCTGGAATTGGTGGAAACGACGACTGCCGGCGCGGTCAATATCTGGCTAAAGTTCGACACGGGCATGAACCGACTGGGATTTCGTCCGGAGGACGCCAACGACATCATTCGCAGGCTGACGGCGGCTCCCGCGTGTCGTGAGCTGCGCCTGATGACCCATCTTTCGAGCGCGGACGAGCTAGAGTCAACAACGACCAACGATCAGTTGCGGCGATTCAAAACCGTTGTCGATGGCTTCAATGGCGCCGTGAGCGTCGGCAATACGCCCGGTACTCTGGGCTGGCCCGATGTCGCAGAAGCGCAGCGGGAATTCGGCTTCAAAGGGGACAACTGGATTCGCCCGGGGATAGCGCTTTTTGGCGTCTCCCCGTTTCCCGACAAGACGGGCATCGACCTTGGCTTGAAACCGGTCATGCAGTTCGAGGCGAGGCTGATCGCACGCAAACACCTTCCAGCCGGCGCGAAGGTGGGCTACAAGGGTATTTACACGAATGACAGCGACACGCAGCTCGGCGTCATATCGGCAGGCTATGGGGACGGATATACCCGACATTTTCGGAGCGGGACGCCGGTGCTGATTAATGGACGTAGAGTGCCATTGATCGGGGCGGTGTCCATGGACATGATCGCCGTCGACCTCGGACCAGGAGCATCCGACACCGTCGGTGACATTGCGACGCTTTGGGGGGATGAATTACCGGTCGAAGAAGTCGCGCCCTGGGCGAACGCAATTCCCTACGAACTTGTGTGCGGCGTGATGAATCGCGAAGACAGCGAAGTGGTCCCCTAGGACGAGAAGAATCCCATCTTGACGCCAGCCAGCTGTACGACATCATTGTCGTTTAGCTTGCGTGCCTGGGCGCCGGTCGGTTCGCCATTGACCAATGGAAAGTCGTTTTCCTTGCCGGATTCGACGTGCACGATGTAATAGCCCTCGGCGCGCCGTGTAATTGCAGCCACCTGTACGCCGGGCCGGCCGAGCGTAGTCAGCGCTTTCGTGAGTTCCAGTTCCCGTCCCGCAAAAGCGCCGCTCAAGACCTGCAATTTGCCAAGTGGCAGGGCATTTGGCGCCGACGCCGGATCGATTCCGCTGTGCGTAGCGGTAGGCGGTATCGCTTCCTTTTTCTCGGCAGCAGGCTGCTCGGCGGCAGGCTCCTCGGTGGCAGGCTCCTTGGCAAGCGGCGGCTCGTCGTCAAGCCCCGCGGCTTCCGCAGGATCGAGTTTCACCGCTGCTGCGGCCAACGCAGCCGCATCGGCCTGCGCGTCCGGCTCGGCAGCGGCTTCGGCGGCAGCAGCCTCGGCAGCGGCAGCTTCGGCAGCGGCAGCTTCGGCGGCTTTCTCGGCTTTCACGAGCTGGTCGGCATTCTGCTGACCTGCGGGGATGACCATTGTCTTTTCGAACTCGTCCTGCTCGGTCTCAGTACTCTGTTGATCGGAGAAGCGCAGCTGGTGATGGCCGATGGTGATAACGTCGCCGTGCTGCAGTGCGTGCTTCTTGATCAACTTGCCATTGACGTAAGTGCCATTGGTGCTGTTGAGATCCTCGAGAAAGGAATCATTGAGAATATTGATAATCAGGGAGTGATGTCCGCTGACTGCCGGATTGTCGATTCGAACGTCATTGTCGGGGAGGCGCCCAATGGTGTAGCGCTCCTTCGTCATGTTGTATTCGGCCAGAACCTGATTGTCCAGACTTAGAAATAACCGTGCCATTTTTTCTCGCTCTTAGACCGCTGCATCCCTTATGAGCGAAACCACCCGGCAATTCGCGCAAGAATACCCTTCTTCGCTGGGAAGGGCTCTTTTACCTGCGCAAGCATTACCGAGATGTTGTCACGCCCGCCGTGGTCGTTGGCCAAGTCAACAAGTTGTTGACCAACTACCTCAAGACTAGCATTAAAAGTACTGATAGTTAAGTGAATATCGTCATCTTCCACCATGTCGGACAGGCCGTCGGAACACAGCAAATAGATGTCACCTGGAAGCACGTCATGCTCATTGACCTCGACCTCAACCGTTGGCTCTACGCCCAAAGCGCGGGTCACGTAATTACGATTGGTCGAGCGCTGTGCCTCTTCTTCGGAGTAGAAGCCACGGTCGACGAGCTCCTGAAGCAGGGAATGATCAAGGCTGATCTGCTCGAGTGCGTTGCTCCGCATTCGATAGGCCCTGGAATCGCCGACGTGCGCGATGGACACCTTGTTGTCGATGAACATGCAGGCGACGATGGTGGTGCCCATGCCTTCGCAATGTGTCTGGCTTTGAGCGGTCTGGTAAATGATCTTGTTGGCCCGGTAGACGGCGTCTCGCAATACGATCGATTGCCGCATTAAACCGCTGTGCGGATCGATCTCGTCGCCTTCCTCTCGGCCCGCGCCAATCGTGGCCAGTTCGGTGACGATCTGCACGGCGATACCACTGGCAACCTCGCCGGCATTGTACCCGCCCATGCCGTCAGCCAGCACCATCAGTCCGATATCCGGGATTGCGCCGATAGCATCCTCATTGTGCTCGCGCACACGACCGGTATCGGTGATCTTCGTAATATCTATTTTGCCGCGCAGATTCATAGAACTGGTTCTTTATCGCTCGTTGTCAAGTCTAAGAGGATCTCGCGCAGTTCCGCAGCGCGATTGCCATTTCGGCACCACAGGAAAAGCGATCTTCCGGTCGTTTGGCCAGCGCCTTCGCAAGGACGGCATCAACGCTTGGCGGTATCCCGGTCCGTCGAGGCGCCACTGGCGCTGGATCTTCTGATGTTATTTTTGTCATTAGCACAGCGATGTTCGTTGCCTTGAACGGGACTTCACCAACCAGTAGCTCGTACAGGGTAACACCAAGTGAAAACAAGTCCGATAGCCCGGTGAGATCTTCAGCACCCAGTTGCTCCGGTGACATATACATCGGTGTGCCCAGGACGATTCCCGTTTTGGTGCTGTTGTTATCGGTCATGCGCGCAACACCGAAGTCGCTGATCTTCAGAGTTCCGTCTTTCGGGTTGTACAGCAGGTTGGCGGGCTTGATATCGCGATGGATTACACCCTGATTGTGCGCATAATCAAGCGCTTCAGCCGTTGATGCGGCCAGTTCCAGCGCTCGTTTAGGCGCGAGCAATCGCTTCGGATCCGTGAAATCCTTGAGCGAGATACCGGGAACGTACTCCATTGCTATGTAGGCGAGTCCTTTGTCTTCGCCCGCGTCGAACACGGTGATGATGTTGGGGTGCGTCAAGCGACCCGCCGATTCCGCCTCCCGGTAGAATCGCAGGCGTGCTTCCTTGAGTTCCTCATCTTCGAACTCGTTTTCGATTGGAATGGCTTTGACGGCCACAGCGCGGTTGATACGGGGGTCTTTACCCAGGTAAACAGCGCCCATTGCGCCGCGCCCGATGCGTCGCTGTATCACATAGCGTCCGAGCCGCCGCGGCACGCCATCCAGCTTCTTCGCCGCAACTTCTGCCGTCGACGGGCCTGAGTGAGTTCGTTTCATCCATTCCAGGACCGCTTCAGCGCGTTCCGGTTTCGCCTGCTGCTCGAAAGCCAGCGACAATTTGTACATCAGCGATGCGACGGTCTCGGAGGGGCTGCAGCGCCGAAATTCCGCAAATGCCGGTTCGAGACGACCGGCCGAGAGAAAGTCAGCGCCTTTCTTGAACGC
>JABDNG010000139.1 GCA_013001045.1 Woeseiaceae bacterium
CGTCGACGACCACCTTTTTCGCGGCCGATGACGACGGCAGGTCGTACATCGTATCGAGCAAGACGTTCTCCAGGATCGTGCGTAAACCACGAGCACCCGTCTTTCGGTCCATCGCTTTCTTGGCCACGGCGCGCAAGGCGTCCTCACGAAACTCGAGTTCAACGCCCTCCATTTCGAAGAGTTTGCCGTATTGTTTCGTCAGCGCGTTCTTCGGCTCCAGCAGAATCTGAATCAACGCATCTTCGTCGAGTTCTTCGAGCGTCGCGACGACCGGCAGGCGACCAACGAATTCAGGAATGAGGCCAAAGCGAATCAGGTCTTCGGGTTCGACGTCGACGAGCAGCTCACCGATGCTCTGCTCGTCTTCGCTGGTCTTCACGTCGGCGACGAAGCCGATGCCGCTCTTGGTCGAGCGATCCAGGATAATTTTCTCGAGGCCGGCAAACGCGCCACCGCAGATAAACAGGATATTGCCCGTATCAACCTGCAGGAACTCCTGCTGCGGATGCTTGCGGCCACCCTGAGGCGGCACCGAGGCGATCGTCCCCTCGATAAGCTTCAGGAGTGCCTGCTGCACGCCCTCACCCGACACGTCGCGCGTAATTGACGGGTTGTCGGACTTCCTTGAAATCTTGTCGATCTCGTCGATGTAGACGATACCGGTCTGCGCCTTGTCGACGTCGTAGTCGCACTTCTGCAGCAGCTTCTGGATGATGTTCTCAACGTCTTCACCCACGTAACCCGCTTCGGTCAGCGTTGTGGCATCCGCAATCGTAAACGGCACGTTGAGCAGACGCGCCAGTGTCTCAGCCAGCAGCGTCTTGCCGCAGCCCGTTGGGCCGATCAGCAGGATATTGCTCTTCGCGAGTTCGATGTCATCCTTGCTACGTTCGTCAAGGCGATCGTTGAGCCGTTTGTAGTGATTGTAGACGGCGACAGAGAGCACCTTCTTGGCGCGCATCTGGCCGATGACATACTCATCGAGCACGTCTTTGATTTCCTTGGGCTTGGGAAGCTTGTCCTGGGCGGTATCGCCCGTATCCTCCAGTTCCTCGCGAATGATGTCATTGCAAAGCTCGACACATTCGTCGCAGATGAAGACAGACGGACCGGCAATCAGCTTGCGGACCTCATGCTGGGATTTGCCGCAAAAAGAACAATAAAGGAGTTTTCCGTCCTCGTTCTTACCGCGGGAATCATCACTCATACAATATCGGCCTTTGTATCCAAAAAAATCAGTCTGTTACGCGCACACAACCGGACTGGGAGTGTATATAACATGCGCTCTTTCGGGGTGCAAAGCGCCACGTCTCGGAAGCGCAAACCGGACTTGTAACTTGTTGATTTATATGGGGTCAATCGTCGTCCGAAGCGCCCATTTCCTGGCGTTTTGCCAGCACGGTGTCAATCAGCCCGTACGCCAGGGCCGCGTTCGCGTCCATGAAATTGTCTCGCTCCAGGTCCTGTTCGATCTGCTCGATGGACTGTCCCGTGTGTTTCGACATGATGACGTTCAGGCGCCGCTTGAGTTCCAGCACCTCCTGCGCGTGGATATGGATATCCGTCACCTGCCCCTGGTAACCGGCGCTGGGCTGATGAACCATGACGCGCGAATGCGGCAAGGCAAAGCGCTTGCCCTTGGCGCCACCCGCGAGCAACAACGCCCCCATGCTGGCCGCCTGACCGACACAGATCGTTGAAACGTCGCAATTCACGAACTGCATGGTGTCATAGATCGACAGCCCCGAGGACACGACCCCGCCCGGCGAGTTGATGTAGAGGTGAATATCCTTATTGGCGTTCTCCGATTCCAGGTACAGGAGCTGAGCCACGACAAGGTTCGCCATCTGATCTTCGACCGGGCCGACGATAAATATGAGCCGGTCCTTGAGCAGCCTCGAGTAGATATCGTAGGCACGTTCGCCACGAGCCGTCTGTTCGACGACCATTGGCACGAGATTCAATGCTGTTGCGCTCATAGTCTGTATCCGTATCCAGCCTGTTGTTCGAAATTAGCGGTAGTGTCTCATGAAGCCGGTGCGTTCATGTAGTCCTTGAATGCGATCTTCTTGTTCTTGACCTTGCCGTTCTCGAGAAGCCAGTCGATGGCCAGTTGTTCGACAACGATCGGCTCGATCTGTTGCATAACCTGAGGATTGCTCATGTACATTTCAACCATCTCAGCGGAATTCTCGTAGCTCGCGCACATTTCCTCCACGTGCGCTCGAACCCGCGCCTCGTCGGCTTTGAGGCCCTGATCGGCAATGACCTGGCGCAGCAACAGCCCGAGGCGGACGCGCTTTTCGGCGGCTTCCGAGAAACTGTCGATCGGCGGCGCCTTGTCATGATCTTCTATTCCCATGCGCTGCATCGCCTCATGCTGCAGGGAGTGTGCCTCCTGATGCTTGAGGGTCTGCGGGATATCCAGCGGGTTGTTTGCAAGCAAAGACTCCATGACCTGCTCGCGAATATCGCCCTTTACCTTCTGCTCGGCTTCACGTTCCATATTCTCGCGTACATCCTTCATGAACCGTTCGAGACCGCCCTCGGAAACATTGAACATCTCCGCGAACTCATCGTTCAGTTCCGGCAAGACCCGCTCTTCGACACGATGCGTCTTGATCGAAAAATCGGCCTTCTTGCCCGCGAGATCCTCGGCATGATAGTCCTTGGGGAACTTGACCTTGAAAGTCTTCTCATCGTTCGCCTTGATGCCCTTGAGTCCCTTTTCGAAATCCGGCAGCATCTGGCCCTCGCCCAGAACAACAGGAATTTCGGTGCCCTGGCCGCCCGGGAATGCTTCGCCGTCGAGTTCCCCTGAGAAGTCGACAACGACGCGGTCGCCATCCCTGCTCTTGCGCTCAACGGCCACCCACGTGGCTTTCTGCGTTCTAAGGTTCATCAGCATGTCGTCAATGTCGGCCTCACCGATTTGCACATCGGGCTGGTCGACCTTGATCTTGTCGAGGTTCTTCAGCTCGACCTTGGGCATGATTTCGAAGGTAGCGACATAGGCAAAGGTCTTGCCATCGTCGTCCTGCGATTCAATCTTCGGGCCACCCGCCGGGGTCAGTTTTTCCTGAACGACCGCATCCGTGTAGCTCTTTTGCAAGACCTCGCCCAGGACTTCCTCGCGAACCTGTTTGCCGTAGCGCTGCTTGACGACCTTGGCCGGCACCTTGCCCGGGCGAAAACCCTTGATCTTCGCGGTGCGAGCGACCGTCTTGAGGCGCGAGTTCACCTGTTGCTGGATGGGCTCCATAGGCAGCTCGACGCGCATGCGACGTTCAAGGGCACCCGTCGACTCGA
>JABDNG010000022.1 GCA_013001045.1 Woeseiaceae bacterium
GAGATGGACGCGATGAGCGAACCCCTCGAACAACAGTGGTACGCGTTCTGGAGTCCGTTCCGAAGCGAGATTGCCGCCGACGGTTTTGTATCACAGCTGCAGCGAAGCACGGGGCTGGATTATCGCGTCGTAAAACTGAAACCCGGCGTTTACGAGGTCGCGTTTGCCTATCTGGACGACTCGGACATCCAGACCAAGCTCGCGCAGATCTCGTCGGCTACCGGCCTCGACTTATCAGGTGGTTAACATGAGGAACCACGCGCAAAAAATGGCTGTGACGGCGGGCGCATTTTTTTGCATGGCCGTTGCGATATCGGCCTACGCAAACAAGCCCGATCTAAATGCCGCATGGCAGAGTTTCTCTGCCAAACAGACGTCGCTGGAACCTGCATACACGTTCCCGTATTCCACATGCTTCAGCATCGCCGCTATCGCGTACGACCTGCCTGAATCGTTGTTGCTGGCTGTCGCGCGAGGAGAAAGTGACTTCGAAGCAACGGCACGATCTCGCGCCAATGCGCACGGTGTGATGCAGATCCTCTGGCCGGACACGGCGAAGCACCTGGGCATTCACCGGCTCAGCGAGTTGTACGACCCGTGTACGAATATTGACGCGGGCGCGCGCTACCTGAAGGAACTTCTGACTCGTTATGACGGCAATGTCCACCTCGCCCTCGCGGCGTACAACTACGGACCTGGCCGAATTGCGAAGAACGGCGAAAATATTCCGTCAGGCGCGACCTGGTACTCGGGATACATCTACCGGCATTTGAATTACGTCATCGGCAGTGGTTCCGTCATCAAGCCGGTACCCGATACGCTGTACTCGACGATTGGGCAGTCTACCCTGCTGACATTCGGCGAACCCTACAGGGCCGAAGCGTTTATTGAACGCCTTGCCGAGCAGTCGCCCGAGCTGAACCTCGACTGGTTTCGGCGCGGCACCGGCGAATTCGAAGTCGTGATGACGTACGCTGACAGGGAAGAATTCGATCGCAACGCCCGTCAGCTGGCGCGGGCGGGATTCAGAGTCGACTAGAGTGTCGGCCGACCGATTTCATCGGGCAGCACCGACTCGATGCGTTCCATGACATCCAGCCGGTGTACGAGGTCATGGATATAATCCAGCCGGTCTGTCTCCAGAATGAGTACGTCGCTCAAATCGTACGAGGCGATCCAGGTCTCATACAGGCGATCGAGTCGCCTCAGGTAGCTCAAAGGAACGTCCTGTTCCATCTTGCGTCCGCGCAGTCGAATACGCTGGCGTAAAGTGCGCATCGAGCAGCGCAAATAAATCATGAGATCGGGCGGACGAATCGCATCCAGGATAGCGCTGTAGAAACCGCGATACGTCTCCCAATCGCGCTTCGAAATCTTGCGCATCTGGTGTAACGCCGTCGCGAAGATCTCGGCATCCTCAAAGATCGTGCGATCCAGCGCGACAACACCGGGCTGCCTGTCCAGTTCCTGGTGCAATCGAAACTTGTTGCTGAGGAAGTACAGCTGCGACTGAAAGGCCCAGCGTTTCATGTCCTTGTAAAAATCGGCGAGATATGGATTCTCGTCATTGGGCTCATAAAAGGGCGCAACGTCGTAGGTCCTGTGTAGGAAATCAACAAGCGTCGACTTGCCCGTACCCATATTGCCGGCAATTGCGATTGAGCGTTTCATAGCTTCGTTACCATACCGTATTCCCATCTGGCATCCACTCGGAAGATCACCTATGCTCAATCCAGATTTATTTTACGCGAGACCGATGTGACACTGAGCGATCCTGAAGTCCTGATTAGCGAAGCGGATATCCAGAAGCGGGTACGCGAACTTGCGAGCAAAATCTCGAAAGACTATGAGAATTGCGGTGAGGTCGTCATGGTCGGTGTACTCAAAGGATCCTTCATTTTTCTCGCGGATTTATCGCGCCAACTGACCATTCCTCGTGTCATCGAGTTTATCGCGGTCTCCAGCTACGGTAGCGGCAGTCGATCCAGTGGTGCCGTGCGGCTGGTCATGGACGTACGCGGGAATATCGAGGGCAAGCATGTTCTGATCATCGAAGACATTGTCGATACCGGCCACACGCTCAATTACCTGATCGGCATACTGGAGTCTCACGGCCCTGCCTCTGTCAAGACCTGTGCCCTGGTGCGTAAAGCCGAACGTGCAGAGGTCGACGTCGATATCGATTACCTCGGCTTCGATATACCCGACAAATGGGTTGTTGGCTACGGACTCGACTACGCGGAAGAAAACCGCACGCTTCCGTACATCGGGACCATCACGCCGCTTGATTAATGGTCCGCACAACCGTCGACTTCGACCTCGATCGTCGAGTGGCCAATGCCGTAATCCGTTTGCAACAGTGCTTTGACACTGCGAATGACGTCCGACTGACTCTCCACCGGCTCATTGATCGTCACGTGCATGGTCAACATCAACTGTTGCGGCGTCAGCCCCCAGATATGCACATGATGAATCTCTCCCACGCCGGGGACGCTGGCAACGATACGTTCCTGCATCGCCTGCACGTCCAGCCATTCGGGCGCGCCTTCCAGCAAAATGTGGGCGCTGCGTTTGACCAGTAACCAGGCACTCTTGAGTATCAGGGCAGCGACCGCGACGGACAATAACGGGTCGATCGGCGTCCAGCCCGTGTAGATGATCACGATCGCCGCAACAATGGCGGCGACGGAACCGAGCAAGTCGCCGGCCACGTGCAGCGCGGCGCCCCGAATGTTCAGGTTTTCCTTGTCGCCTGTGTGCAGGACAGTAAAAGACGCGATGTTGACGACGAGGCCCACGGCAGCGACCGCGAGCATCGTTTCACCGAGCACATCGCGTGGGCTAATGAAACGGCTGACCGCCTCGAACAGAATCCACCCGACAATTGCCAGCAAACTCAGTCCGTTGACGAAGGCAGCAAGGATCTGGAAGCGTTGGTAACCGTAGGTCAGGTTACCGCCCGGGGGGCGCTTGCTGACGTGAAATGCGAAGGCCGCGAGTGACAATGCCATTGTATCAGTCAGCATGTGACCGGCATCGGCGAGCAGCGCCAGGGAGCCGGAGATAATGCCCCCCACAACCTCGACCAGCATGAAGGCGGCCGTCAGCACCAACGCGATCATCACGCGTCTAAGGTTGCTCCTGTTTGCTCCCTGTTCGTGCGGCTGGCCCATCGGCGTTACTACTCGGTCTCGTGACTGAGCCTGTAGATCAGGATCGCCGCACGTTTGATCGCCATCGGTAGCGATGTGAGATCGAGGCTTTCGTGAGGCGTATGACCACCATCGCCGAGCGCACCCATCCCGGCAATTGCATCCGTGTACGGCGCCACGAACGAGACATCGGCGGCGCCGCGACGCGAGGGATCCAGCTCGTTCATCGGACCGCGACCCAGCGCCTCGTTGATATCCGATAACACGACCTTCAGCCTGCGATTGCCTTCGGACGGAAACATCGGTGGATAGCCTTCTGCAAACTCGATACTTGCACTCGTGTGCGGCAGGTTCTCGGCGACGATGGCTCGCATGGCCTCCCGCGTCTGGTCCAATTGCTCTTGGGAGATCGTGCGCAGGCCGCCGTGCACAATCGCCTTGCGCGGTACAACATTGGTCTTGCCGAACGTCGTGCCTCGATTCTGCTCCGGGTCATAGACGACGTCGGTCCCACCCTGGATCGTGCCGGCATTGAATGTCAGGTGCTCCGCACCGCGAACGTCTTCGTAAAAAGCACTGAGAATGCGTGCAGCTTCGAAAATTGCGCCCGCGCCTACATCTTCGCTGAATACGCCCGACGAATGCGCTTGCTTGCCCTCGACGGTCAAAATCCAGCGACTGGAACTGCGTCGCGCGACCGTCGCCCAATCCGCACCGTCATAATGAACGGCGGACTCGAAGCCGATCGCAATATCCGCCCACTTGCCAGCTTCGATGAGGCCTCTTCGGCTAACGGCAAGCGGCCTGCCCGTCTTCTCCTCGTCGCCCGTATAGGCGACGACAACGGGGATATCATCAAGCGCAGCGATTGCCTGTAGCGCCTTTAGCGCGTACACGATGATGACATTGCCCGATTTCATGTCATCGACGCCGGGGCCCGTGGCCGTATCGCCCTGCCGTGCAAATCCTTGAAACGCATCGTCAGCTTCGAAGACCGTATCCAGGTGGCCGATCAGGACAAACTTCCTGGTCGTGCCGTCGAGCTTGCGGCCAAACAGGTGCCCGGCTCTGCCCATCTCTTCGGGCATTTCGACCCACTCGGTTTCCAACCCCAGGCGGTCCAGTTCCCGACGCATGACGCGGCCGACCTCTCGCACGCCTTCGTGATTCATGGTGCCGCTCGAGATGTTGACCGTTTCTTCGAGTAACGCGATCGCGTCCTCGGTATGCGCGTCGATCCATTCGGCCATACGCTGCTCATTCTCATCGAGGGCCTGCCCCCAGGCCGGCAGCGCGCCAGATAACAGTACGAGTGCAAACAATTTCCTGATCATTGTTTCGATTCCAGGTGACGGGGTACACGAATCTGCTCGACCATGTGCCGGATGTGGCCGGGGGGCGGACTCGTAAAGGAGCTGACCGTAATCGCGACAGCAAAATTCAAACACATGCCGATGACGCCAATCCCCTCCGGAGATATTCCCAACAACCACTGTTCCGCAACATTATCACCCCACGGGGCGCCCGCCCATTTCAAGAACAGGCCCTTGAAGTACTCGATATACGCGTAGGTGAACAGCAGGCCCGCCAACATGCCGGCAATGGCCCCTTCGCGATTCATGCGTTTGGAAAAAATGCCGAGCAATATGACCGGGAACAGCGAGGCCGCCGCCAGGCCGAACGCAAACGCGACGACCTGCGCCACCCAGCCCGGCGGGTCGAAGCCGAGATAGCCGGCCACGAGGATCGCGAACGCAGCCGCCACGCGTCCGGCGCGCAGCTCGTTGGTCTCGGAAATGTGCGGCACGAAAATGCCTTTGATCAGGTCGTGCGAAACGGCCGCCGAAATAACCAGCAACAGCCCCGCCGCCGTTGACAGTGCCGCGGCGATCCCACCGGCGGCAATCAGCGCGATCACCCAGTTGGGCAGGCCGGCTATCTCCGGGTTGGCCAGCACCATGATGTCGCGATCAACGGTGAGCTCGTTGCCTTGCCAGCCGAACCCGGACGCCCTTTCCTTGAAAGCGCTATTGCGATCGTCGTAATACTGCACGCGGCCGTCGCCATTATGATCATCGAATGCAACGAGACCGGTCTGCTCCCAAGTTCGAAACCAGTCTGGCCGTTCGTCGTATACGAGGTTGCCGTCCACCGCACCGATGTCGCCGGGCTGGATCGTATTGATCAGGTTGTATCGCGCCATCGACCCTACCGCCGGCGCCGTCGTGTAAAGGATCGCGATAAAAAGCAAGGCATAGCCGGCCGACAAACGGGCGTCACGAACCCTGGGCACCGTGAAGAACCGCACGATGACATGCGGCAGGCCCGCGGTGCCAACCATCAAGGCCATCGTAATGCAAAAAACGTCGATACGACTCTTGGTTCCCGATGTGTACTGGTTAAACCCGAGCGACGTCACGATGTCATCGAGCTTGTCGAGCAACGCGGTTCCCGTCCCCGTGATTTCGCTGCCAAACGCCAACTGTGGTATCGGGTTGCCCGTGAGTTGAATTGCAATGAAGACTGCGGGGACCGTGTACGCGAAAATGAGCACGCAGTACTGGGCGACCTGCGTATACGTTATGCCTTTCATTCCGCCCAACACGGCATAGGTGAACACGATTCCCATTCCGATGATCAGGCCGACCGTGACATCCACCTCGAGGAAGCGTGAGAACACGATGCCGACACCGCGCATCTGACCGGCGACGTAGGTAAACGATATAAAAATCAGGCATATGACCGCGACGATTCGTGCTGCTTTGGAGTAATAGCGCTCGGCAATGAATTCAGGGACCGTGAACTTGCCGAATTTGCGCAGGTAAGGCGCCAGCAAGAGCGCCAGCAGAACGTATCCGCCGGTCCAGCCCATGAGATACACGGAGCCGTCGTAACCGAGAAAAGCGATGAGACCGGCCATCGATATGAAGGACGCCGCGCTCATCCAATCGGCAGCCGTGGCCATGCCGTTAGCGATCGGTGATACGCCCTTACCCGCGATATAGAAATCGCCGGTACTGTGGGCGCGTGACCAGATCGCGATGCCGATATAGAGGGCGAACGTAAATCCGACGACGACGTAGGTGAGTACCTGGAGGCTCATGTCCTGCCTTCAGTCTTCGTGCACATCGAATTTCTTGTCGATTTGATTCATGCGCCACGCATAGAAGAAGATAAGCAGGACGAAAACGTAAATCGAACCCTGCTGCGCGAACCAGAAACCCAGTTTGAAACCGCCGATGCGAATCGTATTGAGCGACTCGACCAACAACACGCCGAAGACGTAGGAGCTGACGAACCAGATGATCAGGCAAATGGCGACGAGCCGCAGGTTAGCGCGCCAATACGCGAGGCGATTGTCCCGGTGCATATATCCCACCCCTGTTGTTATGCTTATCGAATGTAGCAGATTAAGGACAGGCCTGTGATATCAGCCACCGAGCACGATAAAAAGCATGTAGAGGTCAACGGCAAGAATATGGCCTACGTCGAAATGGGCGAAGGCGATCCGATCGTTTTTCAGCACGGCAACCCGACGTCGTCCTACCTGTGGCGCAATGTCATGCCGGAGCTGGCTCGCCATGGGCGTTGTATTGCCGTCGATCTGATCGGCATGGGTGACTCCGACAAACTCGACAGTTCGGGTCCCGACAGCTACCGATATGTCGAGCATCGCGATTACCTTTTCGCGGCCTGGAAAAAATTGGGCGTTACCGGCAACGTCACCTTCGTCATTCACGACTGGGGTTCAGCGCTCGGCTTCGACTGGGCCCGACAGCACCCCGACAAGGTGCGCGGGATCGTGTACATGGAAGGCATTGTCCGACCGATGCGCTGGGACGAATGGCCCGAGGCGATTCGCCCCTTGTTCCAGGGCTTTCGTTCCGAATCCGGCGAGTCGATGGTGCTCGAGAAAAACATCTTCGTGGAACGCGTTCTTCCGGGCTCGGTGTTGCGCGGATTAACCGACGACGAGATGGCCGTTTACCGGCGGCCGTTCGAACACGCGGGCGAATCACGGCGACCCACGCTGACCTGGCCCCGCCAGATTCCGCTCGATGGTGAGCCCGCCGACGTTCATGCGGTTGTCGCCGCCTACGCCGACTGGCTATGCCATTCGAAGGTACCCAAGTTGTTCATCAATGCTGAACCGGGCGCGATTCTCACGGGACCGCAACGAGAGTTTTGCCGGGCCTTTCCGAACCAGGTCGAAGTTACGGTCGCCGGCAGCCATTTCATCCAGGAAGACTCGCCCGGCGAGATTGCCGCCGCCATTGGCAGCTGGCTTGACACCATCAACGAAGCCGGGCCTTAGGCAGGGCCTCGCGCGACGCACGCACAAAAAAAAGCGGCTTCTTACGAAACCGCTTTCTCAAACCAACGTTAGCACGTGGTTCCTTGCCCCCTGAGTCCCCCGCCAAGTCGTACTTGAAGGTGTCTTTCAATCGTGCCGCAGCCAACATGTTGTGGAAAGGCTACGTTTGATGGAACCCAAATTCGCAGAAATTTCACCATTTGTCAATCCTTTAGCCAGTATCTTGACACGCACGTGGTGGTGTTGTTGTTTTTGTCGCACAAATACAACAGCGCGTTCAGGAAACGATTGCCTGAAAAATCAACGTTTAAGCGGTCTATGTAGCGGATTCGTCCAGAACCGGGCTTCGCAACAGCCCGACACCGGGAATCTGAATCTCGACCGTGTCCCCGGTTTTTAGCCAGACCGGCGGCTTTCGCGCGGCGCCAACGCCACCCGGCGTGCCCGTGGCGATGACATCGCCCGGCAATAATTCCGCGAAGGTCGAGCAATATTCGATCAGCCGTGGAATGTCGAAGACGAGGTCAGAAACCTGTCCGCGCTGCATCACCTCGCCATTCACCACCGTCGTGAGTTGCAGGATAGTCGGGTCTGGAATTTCGTCGGCCGTCACAATACTGGGCCCCATCGCACCGCTATGGTGAAAATTCTTGCCCGGGATGAATTGCGATGTGTGCCGTTGCCAGTCCCGAATGGAGCCATCCATGAAACAGCAATACCCCGCCACGACATCGAGCGCCCGTTCCCGAGAGACGTGGCGCGCACGCCTGCCGATCACCACGGCCAGCTCGCCCTCGAAATCGAACTGCTGCGAAATACTCGGCCGACGTATCGGCTGGTCGTGGCCGACCAGGCTCCCCGGGAATCGCACGAAGACCAGCGGGTGGTCGGGAGCCTCTCGTCCCATCTCCTCGATGTGCGGCCGATAATTCACGCCGACGCACAAGATCTTGTCCGGGTTCGGGATGACGGGAATAAAGCGCACGTCGCGGGCAGCGTACTCCGTGCCGCCGCTGTCGTCGTCGAGCTCATGCATCGCATCTGCCGCGATTACGGCCCGCAGGTCTGCAAACCGCCGGCGAAATGCGGCACTGGCCTCGCGAACCCGTTCCTCAGCCGCAATCCCGTAACTCGGTTTACCGTCGTATTCAAAGCTGGCCAGTTTCAATGCTTCGATTCCCTCGGCGTTATGATTGGGTCAATGGTATCGTGTCACCGAATAGTCTGCATTGTGGCGCTTTTTGCGTATTCGCGTCCTATTGG
This sequence comes from Woeseiaceae bacterium, assembly GCA_013001045.1. GTDB lineage: Bacteria > Pseudomonadota > Gammaproteobacteria > Steroidobacterales > Woeseiaceae > UBA1847. The sequence goes on from JABDNG010000022.1 coordinate 8,731, forward strand.
GAGAACGACAAGCAATGATTGTCGAACAGATTTGGACAGGCAACGCCTATCGCAACTTCAATTACCTGGTTGCGTGCCCTGAAACCGGTGACGCACTCGCGATCGATCCCCTGGATTTCACGAAATGTCTGCGCGTCGCTAGCGACCGTGGCTGGAGTATCACGCAAATCCTGAATACGCACGAGCATGGCGATCACACCGGCGGTAACAAGGGGGTCGTCAAGGCGACGGGCGCAAAGATCATCGCGCACAAGAACGCGAAGGACCGTATTCCGAACATGGATCGCGGCGTTGGCGCCGGCGACATTATCAAGGTGGGCAAGACCGTCGAACTGGAATGCCTCGACACGCCGGGGCATACCCTATGTCACATCTGCCTGTTGTCACATACGGATCAACCGGGGCTCTTCAGTGGCGACACACTCTTCAATGCAGGCGCAGGCAATTGCCACAATGGCGGCCACCCGGCCGAGTTATTCGAGACGTTCAAATCGCAGCTGGACGCATTGGGCGACGACACGCTGATCTACCCGGGACACGACTACCTGATTAACAACCTCGCTTTTACGCTCGATCGGGAACCGGATAACGACCTCGCGCGGCAGATGATGAGCGATTACGAAAACCAGGATCCTGCGGACGCACTCGTAACGTCGATGGCGCAGGAACGTGACATCAACACGTTCTTCCGGCTGCACAGCCCGACTATCGTGGCGAAGCTCGCCGAGGAATTTCCAGAACTCGGCGACAGCCCTGATGCGCGCGCCGTATTCCTGAAGCTTCGCGAACTCAGGAACAGCTGGTAGTCAGGCGTTCTGCCAGTTGCTTGAGTGCTTTGTTTGATCGTTCGGGCCGAGACGCCAGCCACAACCACGACAAAGCGAGATAAAGCCGCTGCTGTTCCAATAGTTGCGGGTACCAGCGTTCACCAGACCCATCGAAATAGGCGTCCAGCAACGCTCGTGCTTGCCCCTCGTTCAACTCGTGATGTTCCACGAGAGTCGCCAGGTCGAACATCGGGTCATTATCGCAAGCGTATTCCCAATCGAGGAACTTGAGATCGGGTGCCGTAATGATGTTCCCGGCGACGAGATCGTTGTGACAACAACAAAGATAGTTCGGCAGTCGCGTATTCTTGACGACACCGAGACACAGGGCAACGAGATTCTCGTCTGGATATTCGATCGTTTCCACGTAGCGTATTGCCGCTCCGAGCGAATCGAACGGACGGCCCGATCGCGGCAACGAATGAATGCGCCGCAGCGCTGTAGCGAGTTGCTCGAACTTGGCTTCATGGTCGAGGCAAGCCGGATTCCAGATCGTGCCTTCGATGTATTCGGTCAGATAGATCTGCTGTTCAGCAAGTAGGACGGCACCCGCGAGACCGGCCTTAGCCGCAGCGGCTTGAATCACCCCTTCCTCTATGCGCGTATTATAAGGCGCCTCACGCGGCTGGCCGTCAAACTTGAGTACGGCTTTGCGGCCGCTTTTTTCCAGCAGCCATGCACGATTCGTCTGGCCTCCCTTGAGCTCGGTCCAGGTCGCACCCTGCCACTCCGGTACGGTCCGAAGCACTTCGTCGCGTCCTCGCAGGTCGCTCATGCTGGCTGCTCGCGCATCGAACGACTCCAACTGACCAGGCCGAACGGAATCATGATGACGTAAACAACGAACAGCAAGGAGGTGAGCTGCAGATCGCGCACCCAGTAAATAAACACCGAAGCACTGTCGATCGCAAGCCAATACCACCAGTTCTCAAGCACCTTGCGCGCGACGAGGAACGTTGCCCATATAGCTGACCATGTTGTCAGTGAGTCTATGTAAGGAAAAGCAGCGTCGGTGTACCGGCCTAACAAATAGCCGTTGACCATGCTGGCCGCGAGTATAACAACGATGGCCGAGGCATGCGTTTGCAGCGGCCAGGCGACGACGGGTCGTTCGTGGTCCTCCGTCGCACCAGTGGTCCAAAAGTACCAACCATAAATCGCCATGATGAAATAGAAGCCGTTGAGCACCGACTCCATATAAAGTTTCGCACCGACGAACAGCCAGATATAGATGGCTGTGCTCACGCCGGCACACAACCAGCACCAGATGTTTTGCCGTATTGCCAGAAGCAGGTAGCCGATCGCCAGTACGACCGCAACGACTTCAAGCGCAGAAAATTCCTGCGCCTGCTCCAGTAATCCAGCCAACAACGACGTCACGTCTATCCGAAGATCGGGTTGTTCAGAATCTTGATGGCGAACACGGCTTTGGGCAGCTGCTCGAACGTCACGCCGATTTCCTGACGCAATGCATCCATGACGTCGTCGAACTCGCCGACGACCTGCGTACTCATCGCATTTGTCCAGATCTCGAGTCGCTCATGATCGTTCAGCCGCGCAATCACGTCCTTGATCGGCGGTATGAAATCGGCATCGAGAGGGTACAGGCTGATATCAACGGCTACTTTCATTAGTCAAACCTCTTTTCAATGGTCACGCCTACATGGCGCGGATCGCCAAGGCGTGTGTAAAGCGTGTCTGGAAAATCGGGTGGCTGATTGCCGAAGTAAAAGCCGCGTACGGCATAGATTTCGTCGAGCAGGTTGCGCGCCCACAACGACAGCAGCCAGCTGTCACCTTCATACCCGACCCGGGCATGCAGCAACTCGTAGGCCTGCGATCGTTGATCATGGCTCACGTCAAAATAAAATGCGTCGATAGCGGTCACGTCCAGGCGCGCGAAGAACCCGTTGACGTTACGGTACGCAGCGCCGGTCGCAATTGTATAACCGGGCGCATGGGCCTGGTCCCGGCCGCCGAGGTCGCCTTGCGGGGCCAGGAATTCATCGAAACTGGCATCCAGCCAACCGGCATTCGCATAGATTTCCCACGCGTCCGAAACGAACCATCGCAGTTCTGCCTCGGCACCCAGTGTTCTGCCCTGCGCCGCATTATCGGTGAAGAACACGAAAGAGGCCGGGTCGCCGGGCACGAGCTGGAACGAGGTGCGTACCTGTTGATCGTCGCGTCGGCTGTAGAACAGCGCGGCATTCAATGCGAGAGCGCCGCCAGCTAGCGACGACTTGATGCCTGTTTCAATACTCCAAAGCCGCTCTTCGTCATAGTCCCTGCGCCCTGGCGGTACCGAACCCAGGTTGAAGCCACCGGCCTTGTAGCCTTTGCTCAAACGCACGAAACTCGTCAACCCAGGCCCGTGATCGTGACTCAAACTGACTTCGCCGCCCCACATGGTTTCCGAAGGACCCGCCGCCAGCGCAGCCGTGTCACTGTAGCCGGTTGACCGATGCTCGACGCGCAGCCCGAAGCCCAGACGCGTCGTTTCGTTGATATCACTCTCGAGTTGACCAAACAGCGCAGTACTTGTCGCATCGTAATGGCTGCCGAAACGGTCGTCGAGACTGTCCGCGAAGTCATAAAACGGGTCGTAGTAGTCGCCGAGGTTCACGGTCTGAAGCTCGTCTTCGAGGTCCTGAACATAAAGGCCAACGAGCCACTCGGTCGTGCCGCCAAAAAGTCTCCCAGCGTCGTTCGATGCGACTCGCAGTTCCTGGCTAGCGGTCTGGCGCTTGCGCTTACTCGACGAAATGTAATCGTAAGTGACAGGAGCCCAGCTACCAGTGTTGCCCCAGTCCGCATCAAAACTGAAATCGATATCGGAGTTCGCGAATGTCGTGACCGACGTAACACTCATGAGATCCAGCGCCGACCAGTCAAAGCGCAACGATGCGCCCGTACTTCGCTGCGCGTCCTTCCCCGGCTTGTCAGACAACATGTCGTAGCTGTTGTCCAGGGCGAAGGCATCGTAGCCGTCATTGATATCGCTGTAGAGAATCGACAGGTTGGCCTCGAACGTCGCCGACGGCGTGTGGCGCAGACCGAATCGAATCGCCGATTCATCACGACCGTTGGTATCGTCACGATTGAGATAACGATTGCGACGAAAACCGTCACTCTCGTGTTTCTGGGCGCTGATACGAAATGTCGTTTTCTCGTCAGCGTCGATCGCCCCGCCAAACGCCAGGCCAACAGCAATCGCATCGTCATCGCCGGCTGTCAGTTGTACTCGCCCATTTCGCTCAGCCGACGGTGCTGCGCTGCGCACGTAGATCAGCCCGCCGAGTGCGTTTGCCCCGTAGCGACTCCCTTGCGACCCACGCAACACCTCGACCGAGTCGACGTCGAACATTGTCGCAACGGTGCCGATGCCACTGAAGTCGATGTCGTCGATCAGGAAACCGATGGACGGGTTCGGCGCTCCTTCGTATTGTTCGAGTTCGCCGACGCCTCGAATCTGAAAATACCGGGCGCGATGACCGTCGCCCGACCAGTTGAGATTGGGAATGACATTAATGAGTTCTTCGAAGTGCTGCACGGCGCTTTGCCTGACGAATTCGGCATTCAGTACGCTAACGCTTGCCGGCAGTTCGTTGACCGTTCGTTCGCGAAAATCCGCCGTAACGATGATTTCATCAATTGCATCTTCATCGGGCTCAGCCGCGAACGACGGTGTTGCGAGCGCGAGGAATATCGCTGCGGCAACAATTGGCGAATCGAATCGGAGAAGCATGGTTCCCTTCCTACGCCGGCATTAACCGGATCAGGTTCTAAGGGTTCCCTGTGCGCCCGGCACCTGCCAGGTCGAGGATCTCAGGTCGATGGACCACCCCTGTGAAGGAAGGATAATACTACTTTTTGAGACGGGCGATCAGGCTTGATGTGTCCCAGCGGCTGCCGCCCATGGCCTGGACCTCGGCATAGAAGCGATCGACGAGCTCGGTGACCTCGAGCTTCGCGCCGTTGCGACTGGCCTCCTCGAGCGCAATTCTCAAGTCCTTGCGCATCCAGTCGACGGCGAAACCAAAGTCGAACTCACCGTCTACCATCGTCTGCCAGCGATTCTCCATTTGCCAGGACTGCGCCGCGCCCCTGGAGATGGAGTCGATCACAACGGCGGCTTCGAGACCGGCGCGTTCTGCAAAGTGCAGCCCTTCGGACAGCCCCTGGACGAGCCCGGCGATGCATATCTGGTTGACCATTTTGGCGAGTTGGCCGGAGCCCGTGGGCCCGATATGCGTGACTGCCTTTGCGTAACTGCCGATCACGGGCGCGGCGCGCGCGAACACGTCGGGGTCGCCGCCGATCATCACGGTCAGCTGGCCGTTCTCAGCGCCTGCCTGGCCGCCCGACACGGGCGCATCAAGGAAACCGACAGCCTTCTCCGCAGCACGCACATGGATTTCGCGGGCGATCGATGCCGATGCAGTCGTGTGGTCGACGATGATGCCGCCCGGCGAGATGCCATTCAACGCACCGTGTTCGCTAAAGACGACATCGCGCACATCATCATCATTACCGACACAACAGAAGACGATGTTCGCATCTTCTGCCGCAGCCGCGGGCGTTATCGCGCTGCGGCCCCCGTACTGCCTGGTCCAGCTCTCCGCCTTGGAGCCACTACGGTTATAAACGACGACCTCGTGGCCCGCCTTGGAGAGAAAGCCGGCCATGGGGTATCCCATGACGCCAAGCCCTATAAACGCTGTGCGCACGTGTCGTCTCTCAGGCTGCGTTTGCTTTTGCGGCTTTTTGTCGCTTGCGCGGGTCAAGGCCGATCGAGCGCGCGATTATCTCGCGCATGATCTCGGAGCTGCCGGCATAGATTCTCGAAACGCGGGCGTTGGTGTACAGACGTGAAATCTTGTATTCGTCCATGTAACCGTTACCACCATGTAACTGCACGCACTCGTCCGTGACACGGCCTTCCAATTCGCTCGTCCAGAGCTTCGCTTTCGCCGCGTCATCCGCGGTCAGCCGGCCCCGGTTGTGGTCCTCGACGCATCGATCAATGAAGGCATATCCCACGTCCAGTTCAGTTCGTATGTCGGCCATCTTGAAGCGCGTATTTTGAAAGTCGGCAATGGGCCGGCCGAACGCCTTACGTTCGTTGACGTAGTCCAGCGTCAAGTTGTAGGCCGCTTCAGCGCTCGCAATGTAACCGCAGGCACCCAACAGGCGCTCTTCGGCCAGCCCATGCATCAGGTGGTAGAAGCCGCGATTCAACTCGCCGAGTAGATTTTCTTTCGGCACTTTGACGTTGTTGAAGAACAGCTCGGCCGTGTCCTGGCTCTTGAGACCCATCTTGCTAAGATTTTTGCCGCGCTCGAAACCTTCCATGCCGCGCTCGAGGACGAACAGCGACAGCGCATGGCTGTTGTTCGGGTCGGTTCGTGCGACAACGATAACGAGGTCAGCCAGTATGCCGTTCGATATGAAGGTCTTGGAGCCATTCAGCAGGTAGTGATCGCCCTTGTCTTCGGCTTTAGTGCGCAGACCCGCAACATCGCTGCCGGCACCGGGCTCGGTGATGGCAACTGCCAATATATGCTCACCCGTAATGCATTTCGGGAGCCAGCGCGCTTTCTGCTCCTCGGTTGCAAAACTGTCGAAATACGGCCCCACCAGTCGGCTGTGCAACGTCATGAAGAAACCCGGGTCGCCGTGATGGGCGTTTTCTTCGATGAGAACCTGCTCGTATCGAAAGTCGCGCACGCCGATGCCGCCGTATTTTTCGTCAGCCCACATCAAAAGGAAACCCATCTCGCCGGCTTTCAGGAAAGCCTCGCGATCCACGATGCCTTGTTCGTGCCACTTATCGCTGTGTGGTTCGATCTCATTCTTCATGAAGCTGCGCACGGAGTCGCGGAACATTTCATGCTCTTCTTCAAAAATATGTCTGTCCATTTTCGTTACTCTGCTAATTGATAGGAGCGATCATTTGCCCTTGAACTTCGGCTCGCGTTTCTCAAAAAAAGCGTCGACGCCCTCAGTATTGTCATCACTGCCTGCGAGTGCTTGCTGCCAGTCGGCTTCCATATTGAAGGTACTCGCCCAGTCATTGTCGATGGCGTGGCGCATTACCTTCTTCGTCGCCTCCAGTGAACGGGGCGCGCGCTTCGCAAGCGCCTCGGCCCAATCGAGCGCGACTTTCTGTAGTTCCTCAGCCGGTGCGGTTTTGTTGGCGAGACCCAGTTCTACGCAGCGCGCTGCGGGTATGCGCTCCGACTCGACGCTAAGCTGGAAAGCGCGGCGATAACCCAGCTGTCGAACCAGCAACCAGTTGAGTCCGCCGTCAGGCACCAGTGAGATCGTCGTAAACGGTGACAACAGGAAAGCATTTTCCGCCATGAGCAGAAGATCACAATGCAGCGCCACCGACATGCCGATGCCGGCGGCCGAGCCCGGCACCGCCGCGATGACGGGTTTCGACATCGTGGCGATCGCGGAAAAGACGGGGCGATATTCGTAATGCAACTTACCGAACACGCTGCGTCCCTCGAATCCTGACTTCAGATCCGCGCCGGCGCTGAAGCTGCGGCCCTCACCGGTTAACACGATGACACGCACGGCATCATCGGCAGCCGCCTGTTCAAGCGCGAGTTGCAGCTGCAAAGACAATTCCGTCGTAAATGCATTCAGCGCATCCGGGCGATTCAGCGTTATGACGGCGACGGCACCCTTTTGCTCGTAATTTACGATATCGCTCACCCTGATCTCCTCAGGCCGCCGACCGGGCTTCGCTCTTGCCCGCCAGGCCGTAGTAGGTTTCGCCGTTTTCGGCCATCGAGCGAAGACCTGCCGGTACTTCGAATCGCGCGCCATGCTGCGCTGCAAGGCGATCCGCTTCGGCAACGAAGTCCGCAAGGCCAACGGTCTCGATAAATGACAGGGTGCCGCCCGTGTGCGGCGGAAAACCCCAGCCAAAGATCGAGCCAACGTCAGCATCGGCGGGGTGCGTCAACACGCCTTCCTCGAGGCATCGTGCCGTGTCGATCGCCTGCACGTATAGCAGTCTTGTCTTGACCTCGTCAGGCGTCGGCTGGCGGTCGGACG
>JABDNG010000027.1 GCA_013001045.1 Woeseiaceae bacterium
TGGGCATGCGATCAGCTGGCCTGACAGCCGCAACAGCGACCCAATAATAAGAACAGGATTAGGCCCATGTATTTACAGAGTCTGGATTACACGGTGGTTGCTATCTACGCGATCGTCCTGCTGGTGCTGGCGCAATGGGTCTCGCGGGAAAAACCCGGGCATGAAAAGAACTCCAGCGACTATTTTCTCGCCGGGCGCAACTTGCCCTGGTGGGCGATAGGCGCTTCGCTCATCGCGGCCAATATTTCGGCCGAGCAGATCATCGGCATGTCGGGATCGGCCTTCGTTCTGGGAATCGCCATTGGTGTCTACGAATGGACGGCAGCGATCGCGCTGATCATTGTCGCCAAGTGGCTATTGCCGGTGTTCCTGAAGCACGAGATCTATACGATGCCGCAGTTCCTCGAGCAGCGCTTCGACCATCGTGTCAGGAACGTCATGGCAATGTTCTGGCTGGGCATCTACGTGTTCGTCAACCTGACCTCCATCCTCTGGCTCGGCGCATTGGCCGTGAATACGGTCACGGGTATTAGCCTGGCGTGGGGTCTTGTCGGCCTTGGCACGTTTGCCGTTGCCTATTCGCTGTACGGCGGGCTCAAGGCGGTCGCGCTCACGGACATTATCCAGGTGACGTTGCTGGTACTGGGCGGCATCTTGATCGCCATCATTTCTTTAAACGAAGTCTCCGGCGGACAGGGCACGATCGCCGGCTTCAATGTCCTCATGGAAAGGCTGCCCGGCCATTTCGATCTGATCTTCACCAGGGACTCGCCGCACTACATGGACCTGCCGGGTGTCTCGGTTTTGCTTGGCGGCATGTGGGTGATGCACCTGTCGTACTGGGGCTTTAATCAGTACATTATCCAGCGAGGGCTGGCGGCCAAGAGTACGCGGGAGGCACAAAAAGGATTGATCTTTGCGGCCTTTCTGAAGATGGTGATGCCGCTCATCATCGTATTGCCCGGTGTCGCCGCCGTTGTTCTGGCACCGGACCTCCATCCAACCGATAAAGCCTATCCGACGGTGATGAACCTGTTGCCCGTTGGTGTGCTTGGTCTTGTATTTGCAGCGCTGATCGCCGCGATCATCTCGTCGCTCGCATCGATGATGAATTCGATTTCGACTATTTTTACGATGGACCTGTATCGCCACTTCAGCAAGGGAGACAAGTCGGAGAAGCACCTGGTCACTGTCGGTCGAACGGTCAGTGTCACCGCAATGATCGTTGCGTTGATCCTCGCCAAGCCGCTGCTCGGCAACTTCACGCAGGCCTTCCAGTACATCCAGGAGTTCACCGGCTTCTTCACGCCCGGTGTGTGCGCTTTATTCCTGCTGGGCTTCTTCTGGAACAAGACGACCTCGAACGGTGCCCTGGCAACAGCCATCGGCTCGGCCGTATTCTCGGTTGCGTTCAAACTCTGGTGGCCCGAACTGCCCTTCATCGATCGCGTTGGCATCGTATTCCTGCTCTGCATGGCCGTGGGCATCGGCGTCTCGGCGATCCAGGGTGCCGAGCCGCATCCGGACGCAATCGACTACAAAGACGTCGATACGTCCACGACGACAGGCTTCAACGTGGCCGCACTGGTGGTCGTATTGATGCTGGTGGCGCTCTACGCTACCTGGTGGTAGACGACGCCTGGCGAATTGCGTTAATTCATCAACAACGGCAAACAGGTCAGGCGACCAGGTTGAATCTATTTGGCCAATTCTCGCAAATACACCGTCCCTGGGGAAATTCGGATCTTCATGCATTGTGTCAAACGGACGATCAACTCAAGCGGGATTTATGTTATTTTGACGTCGTACGCAGCGACGCGAGTCACGCGCTCAATGAATAAGGTAACCCAAACCACGATAATTATAGCCGCTGCGTTGTTGATGGCGGCTGAACCCGCATGGGCGTATCTGGATCCTGGTACAGGAAGCCTGATATTGCAGAGTCTGATTGCAGGGATTGCGGGACTGCTCGTCGTCGGCCGATTGTATTGGGCGAAACTCAAGAGCTTTCTGGCAGCGGCGTTTTCGCAGAGCGGTACGGAACCCGCTGTCGAAAAACCATCGGACGACGAGCGCGAGAATAAGGGCTCAGAGCTGCCGTAATGGCAATCGATCTGGACGAGGGTTCTTTCCGGGACCCGCGTGGACACATATACCTGGATGCCGATCGCGTTTTTCGCACCGTCAATACCACGGGCATCGACGAATACAACCGCGTAAAGACAACGGGGCTTTTGGGTAAGCTGATAGCAAGTAATCAGCTCGTAGAACTCGAAGAAGTTGACAAGCAGGCGCACGGGTTCGATCAGCCGGAGGTAGCGTTATTGCTCGAGCACCCGAGGCTACCCTTCATTTCCTACCCTTATGAATGGGGGTTCCAGCAACTAAAGAGTGCTGCGTTATTGCAGCTCGACATCTATCTCGAAGCGCTGCGTCATGACGTAACGCTAAGCGATGCGTCCGCATACAATATTCAGTTCATCGGCGCACAACCGATATTCATCGATCACCTGGCCTTTCGCCCTTATGAAGATGGCGAATTCTGGCTCGCCCATCGCCAGTTTTGCGAGCAATTCCTGAACCCGTTGCTGCTGCGGGCAAAACTCGGCATTTCGCACAATGCCTGGTATCGCGGTACGCTCGAAGGGATATCCACGAGCGACCTCAACAGCTTGCTCCCGCTTCGCAAGAAGCTGTCGTGGAACACGTTTTCACAGGTCGTGTTGCAAGCGCACTTTCAAAAAGCCACTCTGGAAAAGTCCGCTCGGTCGGCAGTCTCTGCCAACAAGGGATTACCGAAACTCTCGTTCGAGCGCCTCTTGACCGGGATGAGGCACTGGATCGAGACACTGCAACCCCTCGACTCCGGTAGCACCGTTTGGGGCGATTACGCCGATGACAACAGTTATAACGAGAATTCGGCAATTCACAAGCGCCGCTTCATCGAATCGTTCGCGGCAGACCTCAAACCGGACGTGTTGTGGGATTTGGGTTGCAACACTGGCGAGTATAGCGCTGCTGCGCTCTCATCAGGCGCCAGGTACGTGGTCGGATTCGACTTTGACCTGGTCGCCATTGACAAGGCCTATATGCGCGCCAGAGATAATGATCTGGCGTTCTTGCCGTTGTTTCTCGATGCAGCGAATCCCTCACCCAATCAAGGCTGGTCACAGCTCGAACGCAAGGGCTTAAAGAACCGGGCCGACTGTGCCTGCCTGTTGGCGCTTGCACTCGTCCACCACCTTGCTATTGGAAAGAACATACCGTTGACGGCGGTTGTGAAATGGCTGCTTGCACTAGCCCCCAACGGCGTCGTGGAATTTGTTCCGAAAAACGACCCTATGGTGCAGGAGCTGCTGCGTTTCCGCGACGATATTTTTGACGACTATGATCTTGATCACTTTGTGAAATCCATTCGGGAGCGTGCAGACATCGTTCTGATCGAACAAATACAGGATTCCGAGCGTCACCTCATCCGCTATCAGTGTCACTGATCGGCACAATCCTGCAGTGGACAATAAGAAACAGGGCTTGAAATCGCTTGATCAACGAGATCACGCGCTCAATTTATCCGCACTATTAAGCCCATCGTTGATGCTGATGGGCCTCATGATCGGTTACCTGAAGTTTCATGCGTACCCGTTGTTTGCTCCAGAAGCGCTGATCGTCGTCATTGCCGTCGGCGGAATTGGAATACTATTGGGATTGCTCCCCGCATTCCAGGGCCCCACGAATTTGCGGGCATTCATTCTGGGCTTGATCCTGCTTTGGTTTCTCGACCTGCAATTCAGTTCGAATGCTGAATTTCGAAATCTGTTCAGTGGCGACCACAACCTCCCTGCATGGGCGATATTCACGATTGGTATCGCAGCAGGCTTCGCGGCATTCATGGCTATTCTGTCGATGCGCGAGCACATTGCCACAATCTTCGTCACCGTTTTCGCGGTTTTCTTTCTAAGCACGCTGCTTATTCCCGGTTCTTCGATCAAGTTTGGCAAGGAAGACATGGCGACTTCCTCCGGTAGGTCGTCAGATGCTTCACTAACCGTTCACTTGGTTCTTGATGGGCATATCGGCATCGAAGGCATACCCGTGGACTTGGCGGGGGGACTGGAAACCAAAGAAGCGTTGCTGCGCTTCTATGAGAGATGGGGGTTTCGGTTGTATGGGGGTGCCTACAGTCCCTATTTGATGACGCTCAATTCTGTAAGTAGCGTTTTGAATGGTGTCGTTACCGAAAAAGATCTGCTTAACGTCGAGAATGGACGACGCCCCGGACGAGCGTATCGGTTAATCGAAAATGCGTATTTTCGAACAGTCCTGGAATCAGGTCGGACTATACGTGTCTTCCAATCGGATTATGTCGATTATTGTGACTACGCCCAGGCGCCGGTCGAATCATGCCATACGTATCCGGTTTCCAGTATCAATGCCCTTGCTGGAGCTGAGGTTGGCGCAGTTGCGAAAGCCCGACTTATTCTGGATAGCTTCCTTCGACGCAAAAGTATTTCAGGAAAGTTTTACGGGTCTTTTGTGGAACGGCCTTTCTACTCGAGCGTTGCCGCGCGGGATGTGTTCATCGCACTGCGAGACGACATACTGGCCAATCCCCGCGGTAATCTTTTTTTCGGGCACATGATGCTCCCTCACGACCCGTACGTTTGGGACCAGCAATGCCGTATTCGCCCCGATACCCGGCAATGGATGAGCCGGCGGCCGGATCATGCTGATCTGACGACTTTGGGGACAGCAGAATATCGGAAAAAAGCCTACGCCGATTATTTTGAGCAAGTCCATTGCGTCACTAAACTTCTCGATGCCCTGTTCACATCCATGGACGAAGAAGGACTTATGCAGGACGCAACAATTATTATCTACGGCGACCATGGATCACGTATTACGCTTCGGGATCCCATAATTGCGTATCGCGACCTTGCGACCAAGTCTGACTATGTCGATTCCTTCTCGACACTGTTCGCAATCCGAACGCCGGGAACTGAACCGGGCTACTCTTCTGAGCTCCGGCCTCTACCCAACCTCTTTGCCGAACATGTCTCCAGGCGACCCGCGCCGATGGGCGGGCAGAACTTGTACTTGCGAAAAGATCACAGGGTGGAACAGCGAGACCTGATGCCCGTGACTATGCCGGCCTTTGGACCTGACAAGCGCCCCGCGAATTAACGCCATAGCAGCTGGTTCAATCGCGAGGAACCTAAATGGTTAGCCATTCGCTTGGCGGCTTGCCCTGGTGGTCAGCGACACATGCTGGTTGGTCCTTACGCTACCTGGTGGTAGACGGCGCCTGGAATCGGAACACGGTCGTGGAACTGAACGGCTCTCCCGGTTCGAGCACTGTACTCGGGAAAGCGCTGTGGTTGGGCGCATCCGGGGGATGCTGCGTCTCCAGGCAAATCGCTGTGCGCCGCTGGTACGATTGCCTGGCTTTGCCGGTTGGCGTGCCGTCCAGGTTATTGCCGGTGTAAATCTGAACACCGGGCTCTGTCGTGAAAACCTCCAGGCGCCGCCCGCTTTGCGGGTCTTCGAGCGTGGCCGCGTGCGCCGGCGTTTCGCTGTGCGCGACCTTTGACAGCACCCAGTAGTGATCGTAGCCGTCGCCGATGGCGAGTTGCGGATCGTCCTCGTCGATAGCCTGCCCTATGGGTTTGCTGTGCCGAAAGTCGAACGGCGAACCCGCAACGGGCAGGCGCTTTCCGGTCGGTATGCACGACTCGCCAAGCTCGAGTATTTCATCAGCGTCTACGCGGAGACGATGATCAAGTATTTTGCTTCCCAGGTCGCCGGACAGGTTGAAATACGTGTGTTGTGTCGGGTTCAGCACCGTACGCGAATCGGTCGTCGCAGCGTAGTCGACACGCAGTTCATCGTCATCGGATAAGGCATACGTGACCTGTACGTCC
>JABDNG010000028.1 GCA_013001045.1 Woeseiaceae bacterium
TGTTGTAGCAATCGAGGTAGCGGTATCCGTCGGTCGCGTAGAGCCAGGGACCTAAGGCGCGCTCGAAGTGCATTGGGCGCCGGTAGAAATGCGTTGCGTTCTTCCCCATCAATGATTGCCGCGCGGCGACCAGGCCGTCTTCCTCATCCGCCGAAAGCGTATTCTCGCCCGTTGCGGGGCAATGCGCGGGAAATCGGCACGCGGTTCGCAGGCGCCGGGAGAACTCGGACCGTCCAATACGCTTCAGATCACGCAGCCGATCGATAAACGGCCGCGGCGATTCGATGTGCGCGGCTTGCCCGGGTGTCAGCGCGGCTCGCGCCGCAACGACGGTCGCGGTCAGCGCATTGCGCGCACAAAAAAGATCGAAGACGAGGTCAACCTCGTCCTCTTCAAGCGGTAGAACCTCATCGTAGCCCGCCACAATGTCGCAGATCGGCGTGACGATATCTGCCACTCCATCCGGGATGCTCGTGCAGGCGACGGCGATCTCGGCGACCAGTGTACCGAACAGAAGATCGCCAAAATCAATCAGTCCCGTAATTGTGGTCCGGTCATCGGCATCGACAAGTACATTGTCCGTATGCGCGTCCTGGTGGACGACCTGGTGTCGCAGCGTCTGTAGGCGAGGAAGAACCACCTCGGACATGCGTTCGAAAATGTCCTCAACTTCCGAACGATCGTCGGCCGCGCTAATGTGCTTACTCAGGTGTCGCAAACGCGTACAGGTCTCGATGTTCCAGGGGTGTTGCTGTCTCGCGGCGGGATGGAAGTAGCCTCGCAGTGCCAGGTCGACGCGGGCCATGAATGCGCCCAGACGGCGCATGCCTGCGCGTTCGTTGAAGTCTTGCGCATCGGAAAGGAGCATGCCGTCAAGAAACGTCAGTACATAGACGATATGGACGTCGCCACTTGCCAATCTCACGGTGTGGAAATCGAGTTTGTCGTTGCTCTGCACGATTCGGGGTACGGGCAACGTCGGATCGGTTCGAGCGATATGCCGTAGCGCCCCGATCTGAAAGTCGATGACATTGACGGTCTCGTCCTTGTTGGCAATTTTGATGACAAAGCGATCACCATCATTCGACTCGACAAGAAAGTTCTGGTCGCGTTCGCTTTGCAACGGGTGAAAATCGCCAAGGAGCTTGTAATGACGTTTCGCAATCTCGCGTACTTCGTCGACGGAAAGCGACGGCGGGTTTCGGTCAAGAAACTTGACCACGCTTGCGGGTGCTGTCGTTGTCGGTTCGCTACTCATGCTGGGTTGCTGTGGCCAGTTCTTTTCAGCGCCAATCTGCCATTATTGGCCGGGTAGCAGCAGAATAGAATATCCTGAAAAAGACGTATATCTGTTGTTCTCGACGCCTGTGGTTAGTGGCGTTCGAGCAATGCCGTCAAAGGATCAGTGCCGGCCGTCTCAGGCGTTGGCAGCTGCAGGGCTTGTAGAAACAGTCCAAATACCTGCCCCTGCGATGAAACCTCGAGCTTGCTGAAAATACTTTTCTTATGGTTCCTGACGGTGCCCGGCGTGATGTTGAGTTCTCGAGCGGTCAACTTGTCGGAGTAGCCGCGCATCGTCAGGTGAACGACTTCCATTTCTCGTTTCGTCAAGACTGACGAACCAAAAGTTTCGAGGACGTAACTCAGATGCTGATGAAAAGCGTCAGCGTCTTCGTGACCGGCCGGAAGGTCACCCTTTCGCGTCTCCCAATGGCGCAACATTACTGTTGCCACCAGGGGGGCGACGGCCCTGAAGCGTTCGATGTCGCTCGCAGAAAACGGACTCGATTTGCCGCGTCTCAACATCGACAGATGCAACACGGTATTCGCGTCACAAGGGATATTAAAACTGAATTCAGAGACGATTTTGACAGGGCCCCAGTAGGCATGAAAATAGTCCGAATCGCGAAAACCGTCCGGAGATATCTCATCAAGCGTACAACAACAAACTGGAAGTTCCCCCTTGAGGAAGCTGATATAGATCGGGTCGAGCAAATACGGACTCTCCGCATAACGCACGGGCTCGGCCCCGGTTGGCAGGTCATCGAAGAACGTTACCGGCGCCGAATGTTTGCGTAATGCAAACGACGACGAGGCGTCGAAAGTCACGAGATTGCGCAGGGCCGCGCCTAAGCGGCATGGCGTATCCGGGTGGTCGAGTGCAGCCAGAATATCGTCAAGCGCCGAGGACCATGCGGCAAGCCTGTCGGTCGTAAGGTGTGTGTTGCTTACGGTCATCTTGCCCTGTATTCAATGAATCAACGAGGATTCTAGCATTCCGCTCCGGACATAAAGGTTTATTGGATTGCATCGGGTAGTTCGCTACAATCCTGCGCTAACGCTGCAACAGTGCAGGGTCGCACTTGTCCGGTATTTCACCTGCCTTCCGATCTTCCTGCTCGGCAACGAGCCAGTCAATTTCCATCAAAAAAAGTAAAAAATTCATGCAGAAATTATTGTGTCCTGGTGTTGTGTTGATAGGCTTGTTCGCTGCGCCGATGTCCCTTGCGGCAGAGCGCAATGCTGAAGAAGACGACGCGATCTCGGAAATAACGGTTAATGCCGAGCGCGTTGCGAATACACGACCGGCGGGTACCTATGCATCGCCCGTTACATCGTTGCGCTTCGATCCGCTGACGGAAATTCAGTCGCGCGGAATAGCAGAGGGGCAGTCTGACGTAACGGTGAGAGGCGGCGTTTTCGAGAATACGGGATTCAAGCTCGGTGCGGTAACGGTCATGGACCCACAGACCGGACACTACGTCGCCGGGCTGCCCGTCGATCCGGCATTTTTGTCGGCGCCTGCCATTTACAAGGGAATCGACAACGCCGTTGAAGGCTTCAATTCTGCGGTTGCCACGATCGCCTACGGCATACGTCGCCTGGATGATGGCGGCTTCGTGTCTCTGGGAGCCGGCAGCGATGACCTCAATTTTCAATCGCTACGCTTCACGCGCACAACACTGATTTCATCCGGCCATGATGTTGGCGCGTCTTTTTCGTTCGCAAGATCTGAGGGTGACGGCAGCGTACCGAATGGCGATCATGAATTCTCGCGTTACAACCTGCAGCTGCAACGGTCAGACACTGAGTCACAATCTGATTTGCTCGTGAGCTACCAGGACAAGTTTTATGGCTGGCCGGGCGCCTACACTGGATTCGCAACGCTCGCGGAGATTGATGACACGCAAACCACGCTGCTCATCGCAAATCACCGCAGCAACCTGAACGACGGCTGGTGGGAAGTCGGTGCGTTCTACCGGCGCCTCGTCGATGATTACGATTTCAATCGCAGCACTACCGAGTCGAGTGCGCCGGGTTCCTTCGAACACGAGACTCGAAATTTCGCTGTCGGATTGCAGGGACAGAATCAGACAGGCCGTGTGTCATGGCGATACGGAGCACAGGTAACGTCCGATGAGCTGGTTCGTTCGACCGATCTGACGAACGGCAATTTCAATGATCGCACCTACGCAACGCTGACAGTCGTGCCCTCAATCGACGTCGATCTCAAAAACAGCGGCACATTGACGCTGCGAGCCGGCGCAACCGTTGACTATTCGAATCGCGACAGCAATGCGGTTTTGCCGCTGTTCGGCCTGGTTCTCGGCAAGCCGAGTGGAGACGGTCAGACGAACTTTGCGTTCGAATACGCGGCGACCTCGCAATTACCCGGCTACACGGCGCTCAACTCAAACCCGACCGGACTGTTCGGCGGCAATCCAGAACTGGGCCGCGAGCGTGCGAAACAACTGGCGCTGTCGGTTTCGCGGAGCGCCAATGCGTGGCAGGGACGTGTGGCCGTGTTCAGTCGGCGCGACGACAATCTCGTCGACTGGACGTACTCGACAGGCGCACCGTTCGCGCGCCAGGCGAATGCCGTGGACATCGATGTCGTCGGCTTCGAGGCCTTTCTGACACGCCAGTGGGCTAACGTCCACATTGCTGCCGGCTACACCTACCTCGACAAGGACGAGGACTACGGCAGCGCATTGGTTGACGCGAGCTTCTATGCGCTTAATTTCGCGCGCCATCGCGCGACCCTGGCCGTGCGTTACCGCTTCGCCGAGAATTTCGAACTGCGCCTGGATAACGAATATCGCCGTCAGCAAAATAACCCGTTGCGCGTTGGCGACGACTCGACGTATCTGGCCTCGCTATCGATGCTTTGGGAGTCGACACGGGTTGAGGGACTTGCCGCGTCGCTTGTCGCGGACAACCTGACGGACAGCGAATACCAGCCTTTCCCGGGAACGCCGGCGGCCGGCCGGCAAGTCAGCCTGAGTGCCAGCTACGCCTGGTGACGCAACAGGCTTGCCGCTATCCAGGCTAACAAGTCATTTGTGAATTCGTCGCGGTTGGTCTCGTTCAACATCTCGTGACGGCCGCCCGGGTAGATCTTCGTCGTGAGCTTGTTGTGGCCGGTTGCGAGGTAACGGTCAGCCAGTTTGCGCATACCTTTCTCGCCGCCAACCGGGTCATCGGCTCCACCCGTGATCAGTATCGGCAGATCGGTTGAGATCTGGCGTAATGCGGTATTCGTCGAAATAGCGAGCAGGCCGCCGAGCAAATCGATCCACAGCCCGGTGCTGTAGGGGCCGCCACAAAGGGGGTCATCAATATACGCATCGACTTCACTGTGCTCGCGTGACAGCCAGTCGAGTTCCGTGCGCGCGGGCTCGAATTTCTTGTTGAAGGCGCCAAAACCCTGCTTGTCGAGCAAGGCGCTCGAGCCGCGCCTGCCATGACGCCATGCTTCGAATCGCGCGAGCAGGCGGCCAATCATCAGCTGCAGCCGGGCGGGCCAGGTGGATCCGGAGAGTATGAGAGCAACCAGCTCGTTGCCAAAGCGCATGGCATAGCTTTGGGCGATGTACGAGCCCATACTGTGGCCCAACAGAACCACGGGCCGGTCCGGAAACTTTTCCCGCAAAAACTCGCTGACGCGATGACCGTCAGTAACGAGCAACTGCCAGCTATTTTCCGGCGCGAAAAACCCGAGATCTTCTGCGTTGGGGCCATGCCCTCGATGGTCGTGCGCACAGACTGCGTAACCCTGAGCCACAGCAGTCTCGGCGAACCGCGCGTAGCGCGCGGAATGCTCGCCGAGGCCATGGAATACCTGGATCACGGCTGTTGGCATACCGTCGGGTTCCCAGAGGTAGATCGGGATTTCGTGATTCCCCTCGGCACGGATCGAATGGGTCGTGACGTTGATGTTGGTCATTGGCGTAACTACAGAGCTTGGCGGAGAAACATCATATACTGACGGCGCGGCATTCTGCAGCATAAGAAGAAACGACAGACCTGTTGGGAAGGAAAGATGATCAAGCTCTACTACTGGCCAACACCGAACGGCCAAAAAATTTCGATCATGCTCGAGGAGTGTGAGCTCAAGTACGAGGTCAAGCCCGTGAATATCGGTGCCGGGGATCAGTTTGCACCCGACTTCCTGCGTATCAGCCCGAATAACCGCATGCCGGCGATCGTGGATACCGACACCGGATTATCCGTCTTCGAAGGAGGCGCGATCCTCATTTACCTGGCGGAGAAGGCCGAAATGTTATTGCCGGACGAGCCGGAGGCGCGCATCGATGTCCTGCAATGGCTGTTCTGGCAAGCCGGCGGGCTGGGACCGATGGCAGGGCAACTCAGTCATTTCGTCAATTACGTTGAAGAAGATATTCCGTACGCACACAAACGCTACGCCAATGAATACGATCGTCTGCTTGCGGTTATGGACGTGCGGCTGCGCGACCGCGAGTTTCTCGCTGGCGATTATTCGATTGCCGATATCGCGAGCTTCCCGTGGGTCCTTCCGTACCGTCGCCTGGGCAACGACCTCGACAAGTTTACGAACCTGAGACGCTGGTTCGACACGCTAAAAGTGCGTCCCGCCGTGCAGAAAGGGGTCGACCTCGGCAAGGACTGGCCGCGTGATGAGGCTCGCAATGAAAAAGCTCGTGCGATGATGTTCGATCAAGATTCCGCCACCGTTTTTGCGGCGGCCAGAGTCCTGGAGAACTGAATGAAGTTTTACGACTGTAAAACGGCGCCCAGCCCTCGACGCGTCCGGGTCTACCTTGCGGAAAAAGGCCTAGAGCTCGAGACCGTGCAGGTCGATCTTGGTAGCGGCGAACAGTTCAGTGAGGCATTTCGCAAGATCAATCCCGACTGCGTTGTGCCGGTGCTGGAACTCGATGATGGCCGCTGCATTTCCGAAGTGCTGGCGATTTGCAGCTATCTGGAGGAGCTACACCCGGAGCCGGCTATGTTCGGCAACACAGCCGAGGAACATGCGGCCGTGCTCATGTGGAATGCCAAGGCCGAGCAACAGGGGCTGTCGGGCATGGCCGACGCTTTTCGCAATTCGTCGAAAGCGCTCATGAATAATGCGCTACCAGGTCCCGATTCCTACCAACAAATACCCGAACTCGCTGAACGTGGCCGCGAGCGTGTTGGCAAGTTTTTCGAACGGCTGGATGATCAGCTCGCCGACAACGAGTATATAGCCGGTGACTTCTACTCGCTGGCCGATATCACAGCGCTGGCGCTGGTAGATTTTGCGGCCTGGATCAAGATCTCGGTACCGGAGGATGCGCGAAACCTCGCTCGCTGGTACGCCGCGGTCTCAGGGCGACCGAGCGCGTCGGCTTGAGGTCAGTAACGCTTCGCCAGTGCGGAGAAGCCGAGGAACAGCAACAGCCCGATTTTCACCAATTCGAGCGATGAATAAATGGCATGCGCGTAAGACGCCGGCGGCTCACCGCCCGCGATGATGATGTCGGTTCGCGCCGCGAGCTCCGGTATCAGCCAGGCTCCCTGGGCCAGAACAACCAATGTAAGGATGGCGCAGAACGCCCACCATTTTTGAGTGAGACCCGCGACCCGAACGACAACAAGCAACACGACGAGCGCCGCCAGCTCGGCTTTGTTGAGTGCCGCGAAGACCACGCGGCCCACATCCAGCGCTACGGGTCGCGTAATTGATGGCGCCGTGAACCGAATCGGGGTTGCTAACATTGACACACCGGCTGTGAGGCCGACCCACAGAAAGCAGACCCAGGCAGGATTCAGTATTGCGTCGCGAATTCGATTGGCCACCGTCATATAATGCATTACCCAACCATGAAAGACAGCAATGATGACTGAACCAGAGTCGCAACTGGCGTCGCGAGTGTTGATGATTCGCCCCGTTTGCTTCGAGAGCAATCC
>JABDNG010000082.1 GCA_013001045.1 Woeseiaceae bacterium
CCGACCGATGAATCGACCTGCGCAAGCAAGGATGTAGGTACCTGGATGAACGCGACACCGCGCATATAACAGGCTGCGGCAAAACCTGCGATATCGCCGACCACGCCACCACCAAGCGCTATGACCGTCGTATCGCGTCCGGCGCGCGCAGCTACCAGCTCGTCGAGAATCATCTGCATCGTTGTGACAGTCTTGAACGCTTCACCATCGGGAAGACTGATGCTTCTGACAGAACGTCCGCCCAGGTTCGGCATCAAGGCATCGAGATAGAGCGGCGCTACCGTTTCGTTACTGACGACGAGACAGTCGGTTCCGACAATGAAATCGCCCAGGTCGAAGCCGCCATTCAGGAGCGCACGGCCGACGATAATCGGATAGCTCCGATCACCCAAATTTACATAGAGCGTGTTCATACGACGCTAGGGTACAACAATGTAGGAGTGCGCCCCAGCGCGCGCGCCTACGAGACCTTTTCGATGATCTCGCTTGCAACTGAATGGACCTTGCGGCCATCCGTTTCAACGACGAGATCCGCAATCTCTCGATACAGGGGATCACGCTCGAGCAGCAGCTTTTCGAGAATCTCACGACGGTCGCCGTTCTCGAGCATTGGTCTTTCTCGGCCCTTGTTGGTGCGAGCAAACTGCTGGTTCACCGATGTAAACAGGTAGACCACGAAGCCGCGCCCGCCCAGTCTGCTGCGACTCTCCGGATCAACGATCGCCCCGCCGCCCGTTGCCAGCACAACGCCATCGATCTGCGACAGGTCGTCAATCGCCGCGGCCTCGCGCTTGCGAAAGCCTTCCTCGCCCTCTTTCTCAAAAATGAACGGGATATCGACACCGGTGCGCGCCTCTATCTCGTCATCACTGTCCATGAACGACAGGTGCAAAGTGCGGGCAAGTTGTCGGCCTACTGCCGACTTGCCCGCACCCATGGGGCCAACCAGGAAGATGTTTTTAGGGTGTCTCATGAACGATGGCACTCAAAGAGAAAGCCAACCCGAGGGTTGGCTTTCCGACTCTTCGAAAGTACAGGAGCTTAGTAAACTGTTGAGCCTTCTTCGAGAATGCGTGGCGTCACAAAGATAAGAAGTTCAGCTTTGTTGTCCGTCCGCTGTTTGCTGCGGAACATGGCGCCCGCAAAAGGAATGTCGCCGAGGAAAGGCACCTTGTTGATTGTCTCGCGACGTTCCGTCTCGTAAATACCACCAAGAACCACGGTTTGTCCGTTGGCCACGAGCACCTGGGTCTCGACGGAGCGAGTATCGATACTCGGCACGGTACCGCCGAGCCCGCCTGTCGAGATAATCTCGCCGACATTATCCTTGCTGACAAGGAGGTCCATGATGATGTTGTTGTCCGGCGTGATTTGTGGCGTAACGACCAGTTCGAGAACAGCTTCTTTGAACTGGATCGTCGTTGCCCCGGAAGACGCAGACTGCTGGTATGGAATCTCCACACCCTGCTTGATCGTTGCCTGTTTCTGGTTCGCCGTAATGACACGCGGTGTCGATACGATCTCGCCACGACCTTCGGCCTCCATCGCTGTCAACTCGAGGTCGACCAGGTAGTCATTCTCGAGTACGGCCAGCGAAAAACGGCCCGCTGCTTCGCCAATCGGTAAAGCAACATTGTAACGATTATTGAGCGTGGGCAACTGAATGGGAAAGACCGTCCCGTTGGCCGGGTCAGCGAGGTTGTCCAGGGCCGAATTGATCATCGTGTCCGTACCGGTGCCGGTACCAGTGATCGTCGTCAGACCTGTGTTGCTCTCGTTGAACGCGGTCACGCCCAGCCGGACTCCGAGATCACGACTGAAGTCGTCACTGACAACGACGATTCGTGACTCGATCAATACCTGCTTGATGGGAATATCCAGCGTCCGAACCAGGCGGCGAATGCTCTGCAGGCGTTCCGCCGTATCCTGGACCAGCAGCGTGTTGGTGCGATCATCGACGCCAACGCTGCCGCGCTCCGACAGCATCGGGTTACCGCCGCTCTCCGCTGTAATCAGCATCGCAAGATCGGTCGCCTTGGCGTAATTCACCTGCAAGAACTCGGAGTACAGCGGCTCCAGTTCGCTGATGGCGAGCTTGGCTTCGAGGTCGGCAGTTTCACGAGCCGAGATCTCTTCTGCCGGCGCCACCATGATGACATTACCGTTCTGGCGCATGTCCAGACCCTTGGTTGTCATAACGATGTCGAGGGCCTGATCCCACGGGACGTTGCGCAGACGCAACGTAACGTTGCCCTGAACGGTGTCAGACACAACGATGTTCTTGCCTGAAGTCTCGGCAAGCAATTGCAATACTGCGCGGGTTTCGATGTCCTGGAAATTCAACGTCAGGCGCTGGCCTTCGTATTCCTTCTCTTCTGAGAAGAGACTCGATTCATCCGCGCCCTGCTCTGCCGCTGGGTTGATTTCGATCGTAAACTCATTGTCTGACTGATAGGCAAGCTGCTCATACTTGCCATCGGCCGAAATGACGATGCGCGCATCGAGGTTCGTGCGCAGCGTATCCACCGTCGTAACCGGTGTCGCGAAATCCATGACGTCGAGGCGACGCATCAACTCGGCCGGCAAGCTCGTGTCTTTAAACACGGCTACAACGCGACCGCCTTCCTGGCGAATGTCGACAGGTGTGGACGGGTCGGTCAGGTTTACGATAACGCGCCCACCGCCATCCCGCGTGCGCCGGAAATCGACACTTGAAATAGACCGGCTGCCCGGTGCGGCATAGGAACGGGTATCGGATGCCGGTGCGCTGGCGAACTGGGTAGTACCTGCGCTGTAGTTATCCCCGCCACCCAGGGTGACGATTACCGTGTTGCCGCTACGGCGAGTCTCATACTCAACCATAGTGCCGAGATTCAGCACGACGCGTGTGCGGCCATTGGCTTCCGCCGTCAGCACTGTGTCGAGCGGCCCCAGATTCACGTCGCGACGACGTGAGCTCAATCCCAGGGTGGTTTCAGGCAGGTCGAGCGCAATCCTCGCGGGATTTTCGATCGTGAATGCCAGCGGCTCAGGTGCCGTTTCACTCATGACCAGCCTCAGCTCGACGCGCTGGCCGGGCAGACTCTGCACCTGAATGTCCTGCAGCCGGTTGCCTTCCTGCGCGCTTGCTGTAGCGCCCCAGAAAAGCAGCAGCGCTGCCTGTGCCAATGCGGCCAGCTTTATCACCAGTGTGCGATGACCGACCGTCGGTTTGATTTTGAGCATCATTCCAATTACTCCCAGTTCCATTCAGGTGTCAGTCTTTCAGACCAACTGCGGCATCTCTTTCGATATAACCGCCGATTCCATCAGAAATAATTTCGACCAGAACGACTTCTGATTCAGAAATTTCCGTGATTCTTCCGTCGTTTTGTCCCATGTAGTTGCCGGGAGTGACGCGGTGAATCAGACCGTCCGACGTTTGTACAAGACCGTACATCGTGTCGCCGATATTCAGCGTTCCGACCATACCCAGTGAGTCCAGCGGGAAGTTCTCGAGATATTCACGACTCCTGTCGCGATCGGGCCGCGTACCACCCGATGCGCTCGACGCCGCAGGCGAATCGGGTACAAATGGCGACCGCATACCTTGCGCATCGGCGATGTAAGTAAACACTTCGTACGGCGTGATTTCAGGCAAGGGGTCGATACGACCACCGGGCTTCGCCTTCACCTCATTGATGTACTGATCGAGATCATCCATGTCGCTCCCGCATGCAGCGAGTCCGATGGCTGACAAAACCAAAATCAGGGCGTGTTTGACTGTTAGGGGAGTGCGCATTATCACTGTGCCTCCTCATCAAGATATCGGTAGGTTTTTGCGGTCACTTCGAGGCTTAAATTATCGAAGCTGCTCGCGTCTTCCGGCGTGATGTTGATATCGTGCAATGTCACGATGCGAGGCAATGCAGCGATACCGCTGACAAAGTTGCCAATCTCATGGTACCCGCCGGTAAGTCGAATCTGGATGGGCTTCTCCGCGTAGAAGTCTTTCGGATTTTCACTTTGCGGAACAAAGAGTTTTTCCTGCAAGCCCGCCGCAAGTCCTGTTTGCGAAATATCGACAATCAGGCTGGGGATTTCGGTTTCGCCGGGAAGCTGTCTCAGCATCGTGCCGAAGGATTGTTCAATCTGGGAAAGCTGCGCTTTATAAGCGTCATAATTGGCCGCCTTGCGCTGCTTGTTTTCGAACGTCAACCGGAGCTGCTGTTCTTCTTCCTGTACACGATCAAGTTGCGGCGCCTTGTCCTTAACGATGAACCAGTAAATACCAAGGCCCAATACGACGACAAAAACGATCGCAATCACCGCGATGCGAAAGACCGGCGGCCAGCGGCCGACATCGTTGACATCCAGGCTCTGAAGTTCTTCGACGAGATTCATTCCGCGTCCTCCGTTTCAGCGCCCGAGTACTGTTGTTTCAGGTAAACGACGAATTCGGCCTGACGCGACGCACCCGATTGTTTCGTCTCGACGCGTTCGACTTCAGGATCCGCCAACCAGTTAGAAGCGTCGATCTGTCGCATCAACGCGGATACGCGCGTACTGGACTGTGCTACACCGCGGATCTCGACCCGCGATCCAGTCTGCTTCATGCCAGTCAGGTATACGCCCTCGGGGAGTTGCCGAACCAGCTCGTCAAAAAGGTGCACGATCTCGGGGCGGCTCTTCTGCAGCTCCTCGATGATCTCCATGCGCGCAAGCAGGCGTTCTTTCTGCCGCTCCAGGCCGTCTATCTCGGTGATGCTCTTCTCGAGTTCAACGATTTCGTCCGTCAAGCGCTTGTTGCGCGCTTCCTGGCCGGAGATCATTTGTGAATACGCGAAAATCGTTCCGACGACGACCGCGATTGCCGCGACGACGGCGCCGCCTGTGGCAACGCCGAAATCCCGCTGACGCTTTTTACGTTCCGCCTCGCGCCATGGGAGTAGATTAATACTAGGCATATTAGTCGAAGCTCCTCAGTGCAAGGCCGCAGGCAGTAAGAAGTGCTGTCGCATCTTTATGAACGCCCTGTGATTTAGCTTTGGATGAAATCTTCATTTGTCCCAGCGGATCACCGACCTCGGTCGGAATACCCACCCGGCTTGAAATGACGTCGGCGATGCCCGGGATGTTTGCGCATCCACCGCAGACAAGGATCATATCCGGCTGCTCACGACCACCGCCCGAGGCAAGGTAGAACTGCAGTGAACGGCTGACCTGCTGAGTCATGTCATCGATAAATGGTTCCAGCACTTCGGGCTGGTAGTTGCTGGGCAGACCGCCCTGCTTTTTGGCACGGCCGGCATCTTCCATCGACAAGCCGTAGGTGCGCATGATTTCTTCAGTCAGCTGCTGGCCGCCGAAGTTGAAGTCTCGCGTGTACACAACCTTGAGGTCGTACAGCACGCTGAATGTCGTGCTGCTGGCGCCGATGTCGACAACCGCAACCGACTGCCCCATGCCGCCGTCCGGGATCTGATGACTGAGCAAACGACAGGCGTTTTCCAGTGCAAAAGCCTCGACGTCGACGATCTCCGTTGCAAGGCCTGCGGCAGTAACCGCCGACTGGCGCTGCTCGACATTCTCCGTCCGCGTCGCGACTAACAACACGTCCATGAGTTCGGGGTCCTTCTCGTTCGGGCCAATGACTTCATAATCGAAGCTGACCTCTTCCATTGGGAACGGGATGTACTGGTCAGCCTGAATTTCGACCTGTCCCTCGAGATCTCTCGCAGAGAGGCTGGAGGGCATCTGGATGACTTTGGTGATGGCCGCGTCACCACTGATGGCGACGGCCACATCGGTTGCCTTTGCCCCTGCGCGCTTGACGGCGCGGCGAATTGCCTCGCCGACTGCCTTCGCATCGACAATGGCTTTTTCGCTGACCGAACTGGGCGGGGTTGGCTCTGCTGAATAGGACTCGACGCGATAACGCTTGCCGCTTTGCGTTAGCTCTATCAACTTAACCGAGGATGTCGTGATATCGAGGCCCAGCAACGGCTGTGATTTTTTTCCAAAAAGCACGTATTTTTCCTTCTAAGTCGGTAAGTTGCGAGTCAAACGTAGGTTGGACCTGAGCATTTGGATTTAACTATATATCAATAAAATGTTAAATAAAACGTGACTTTGCTCACGATCCACCAATCCCTATACTAATGCCGCTCCGGGCTTCATTCCGTGAACCAGTCGGCGACTGGGAGCGGCAGGTGATATTGCAGCGTTCGGCAATGCACGTCTATCATCTGGCGCCTTGACCCTGAATCCAATGAGCCCTGCCCCGAGAAATCCACATTTCCCCCACGGACCGACCACAAAAATACCGGTAAATCGGGTCAGCCAGCGCCGTTACAAACCGGCGCTTAGGGCGGAAAACGCACGTAACTATGCATAAACCACCGAAAACAAACAAGAATCTACGTCACAATCGCAGGCGGCGACTGCTCAGGGCCCTGATCCTGTTGCTCGGCCTGGGCACGAGCGGCACCATCGCTGCGGTTGCCGGCGTGATCGGAGCCTATTATTTCGTGGCGCCGGGCCTGCCGGAGGCGGAGACCATCCGCGACATCCCGCTGCAGATCCCGCTGCGGATTTTCAGCCGCGACGGGCACCTGATCTCCGAAATCGGTGAGCGCAGGCGCATCATTGTCACGTTCGAGGACCTTCCGCCGCAGGTGGTGCACGCGTTTATCTCCGCTGAGGACCGGCGCTTTTTCGAGCATCCCGGCATCGATTACCAGGGCATCGTGCGCTCTTTTGCGCGACTGCTGAAGAGCGGCGAAATCAGCGGCGGCGGCAGTACGCTGACGCAGCAGTTGGCTCGTGATTACTTCCTGACGCGCGAGCAGTTGTTTACGAGAAAGCTGCGCGAGGCGTTTCTTGCCTACAAGATTGAACAGGAATTCACCAAGGAACAGATCATGGCGCTGTTCCTTAACAAGATGTTCTTCGGTCAACGCGCCTATGGCGTCGCTGCTGCCGCACAGGTGTACTTCAACAAGAGCCTGCAGGACGTCAACGCGGCAGAAGCCGCCACCCTCGCCGGCGTTCTGCCGGCGCCGTCGCGCTATAACCCGGTCTACAGTGCGGCGAATGCAGAAATGCGCCGCGGCTATGTGCTGGACCGAATGTACGATCTCGGCTACCTGGACGACGCGACGTTTGCGGAGGCAATGGCCTTTCCGATGGAATCACAGCTGCACGGGGCGGCGGTTGAACTGAACGCCCCTTACGTGGCTGAAATGGTTCGCAGCGAGATGTTAAAGCGTTACGGCGAAGACACCTACACGGCCGGTTACCAGGTTGTGACAACGCTCGACTCGCGTCTGCAGACGGCGGCCAACTACGCATTGAGAAATGGCCTGCTCGAGTTTACTCGCCGGCGCGGTTACCGCGGCCCGGTAATGAAGTTGCAACTCAATGATGACGTGTCGACAGCACCGTTCGAGCAATGGCCGGATGACGTTCGTGAAATCCTCGAGCAGTATGCGCCAGGCGGGCTTTCGGTCGCGCTGGTTACGAGCCTGTCGGACAACAACTCGGCAGGCCTCGTATTTAGGGGCGGCGTGAGGGCAACGCTGCCCTGGCGAGGTATCAGCTGGGCCAAATCTTTCGTCGATCGTGAGACAACCGGGCCAGCACCTGAGGCCGTGACCGATGTCTTGTCTGTCGGTGACATCATCTATGTGATGCCCACAGCCGGCGACAGTTGGGCGTTAGCCCAGGTGCCGGAGGCACAAGGGGCAGTCGTGTCGATGGATCCCTATGACGGTGCCGTCGGCGCGCTCGCGGGCGGCTTCGATTTCACCATGAGCAAGTTCAATCGCGCTCGACAGGCCTATCGCCAGCCCGGCTCGTCGTTCAAACCGTTCATCTATTCGGCAGCGCTTGAGCACGGCAACACGCCCGCGACGGTCGTGCTCGACGCACCCGTTGTGATCAACTCGGCCGAGCTCGAGGCGGTCTGGCGACCGATCAATTACAGCGGTCGATTTTATGGACCAACACGCATGCGCGAGGCACTGGTGCGTTCAATGAACCTCGTGTCGGTTCGTCTGCTGCTGTTCGAGACCGGCGTCGGCAACGCGGTCCGCCACATAGAGAAATTCGGCTTCGGTGACGCGGCACTGCCTCATAACGGCTCGCTTGCATTGGGTGCCGGCGCCGCGTCGCCACTGGACATGGCCCAGGGTTACTCGGTCATTGCCAACGGCGGACACGCGGTGAAACCCTATGTGATCGATGCGATTTATGGCCCCGATGGCGAGACCCTGTACCGCAGCGAACCGGCGATTGTCTGCGATGCGTGTGTCGCTGAAGAGGCGAACACGCGTTATCGCAGTGCCCGGCGACAAGAAATGACGCTCGACGCGATGGCGGACGTAGCAATCGACTATCGACCGGACGCGAACACCGCGCCCGAACTTTTTCAGGACATTGTCATTGCACAACAGACGGTCAGCCCTCAGAACATGTTTCTCGTCCAGGACATGATGCGCGACGTCGTGCGTCGCGGCACAGGAAGGCGCGCGATGATTTTGGGGCGTAACGATCTGTCGGGAAAAACGGGCACCTCGAATGACCGACGCGATGCCTGGTTCGGAGGATTCAACGGCGATCTGGCGAGCGTTGTCTGGGTCGGATACGACGACGATCGACCCCTCGGCCCCGGTGAAGAGGGTTCGCGAACGGCGCTACCGATCTGGGTTGAATTCTCGCGCATTGCCCTCGCCGGCGTGCCGGAAAACCAGATGCCCATGCCTGAGGGCATCGTTTCCGTACTCATCGATCGCGAGACCGGCTGTCCGGCCCGATCAGGACAACGCGATGTCGTCTTCGAAGTGTTTCGTGCGAGCAATGTGCCCGATTGCGAATTCATCGAAGAGATTCCAAACATCTTCAACAATGCGTCGGGCATCGATGCGCCGCGCGATCCTGACGACGACACGGTCGAAAACCAGGACGATGAGCCACTGTTTTAAGTTTATGGGCAGACAAAAGAATAACGAATCCGAACGTGCACGCCAGCGTGTCGCGCAAGAGGCGGCTCGAATTATCGTTGATCATGGAGTCCGGGATTATCGTCTGGCGAAACAAAAAGCGGCAGGACGCCTAGGCATCGTAGGTCGTGGTGCACTGCCAGGAAACGCGGAAATCGAGGCGGCGGTCGCGGAACACCTGCAGATCTTCGGACGTGAATCACACGCCGATTACCTTCGTTTAATGCGCGTCGCGGCACTCTCGGCCATGGAATTACTCGCCTCATTCACGCCACGGCTTGTCGGTCCCGTGCTGGTGGGCACCGCCGATGAAAATTCGGCGGTGAACTTACATGTGTTTGCGGACAGCGCTGAATCGGTCGCAATGGAACTCGCGGACATTGGCGTCGGTTACCGGCCCTACGAGCGCCGCTTGAAGAGTCGCCGTAACCGCGTTGAAACCTTCGCGGGTTTCGAGTTTCACCACAGCAACAGCGTGATCCAGGTCACCGTATTCCCGGTTGACGGCATTCGGCAGGC
>JABDNG010000029.1 GCA_013001045.1 Woeseiaceae bacterium
GGGGATTGAAGCCCTTGTGCACGCCAGCCAGCACACGCCATTCCTCGTTCAGGCGGTACAGCGCACCCATGCCCGGGATCATGACCTGCACCGAGTTCTCACGGACGCGGGTCGGGCCCAGCGCACGAGTCGGATCCGACGTCGAGAAGTCGAGGCGCGTCATGTCGATGTCTTCAAAACGTACGCCGGGTGTGAAGATCCAATCGCCAGAGCGGATCTCGGAGTCGACGAACAGTGACGTCACCGAGGCATCGGAGACGCGGTTGGTCTTCGAGCCGGCGGCGGCGGCCGTCGTCAGGATCAGCTCGCCGTTGTCCATGCGATAGCCATCCTGGTGCTGGAAGCGGTCTTCCTCGTCCTTGTGCAGCCTGAAGCCCGTGTTCAGCGCCACTTCGGTGTCGCCGAATCCTAAGTCCCACTCGATTTTGGCCTGCACGCCCTGCGCGTAGTAAGTGCGATTGTTGGCACGGATCTGAATGTCGTCATCGGTGCTCGTCGTGCCGGTGAGATAACCGTACTCGGTAGCGTAGGTCACTGGGTCGGCGAGGACCGTACCTGTGCTTTCGCCGGCAACCGACTGCATTTTGTACCAGTTGCGCGCGAAGGTGTTGCGGTACGCAGTGACCTCACCGCGCCAGAAGCTGTCGGTGTCCAGCACGTAGGTCGCCTGGTATTGCTCGTGCTCGCTTTGCAGGTTGTCGTTGGCCGAGGCGGCGTAGCGACGGTTGGGGTCCAGCACGAAGTCGGCATCGCTCAAGCCGATGTAGGATTGATTGGCAAGCTGATCGGTATAACCGAGCTTGACGCGCAGACTCTGGTACACGGCACTCGTTGGGTCGGAGTCGAGCTGGATTTTTGCAACGTAGTCCTTGATATCGTAGCCGGTCGTGCCGCCGATCGGGCCGTCGATGGACTTGTAGCCGTCGCTTTGCGCTTGCACGGTCTCGAGCAGCCACGAGAAGCGGTCGCCGCGGTCACCGACGTTGATGTGCGCATCAACGGTGGCGTGATCGCCGGCGCGGATGTCGACGTTCGCGGCCAGGGCATCCGGGATCGGCGTCGAGATCATGTTCATTGCGCCGCCAGTCGTTCGGGGACCAACGGCGACCGCGGCCGGTCCCTTCAGGACCTCGACGGCGCTCATGCGGCGCTGGGTGGGGAAGTAGTAGGCCGATGAGGCGGCGTACGGAGCGGGTGCAATGAGGATTCCGTCTTCAAGTAAAGCGATGCGGGCGCTGCGATCAAGACCGGACCCGCGGATGCCGATATTCGGTCGAAGGCCAAAACCCTCCTCTTCCTGCACGTATACGCCGGGGACCGAGCGCAACACGCGCAGAATGTCCGATTGGTTCAGAGCCTCAAGTTCCTCGGCGTCAATCACGTGAGCGGAACCAGGCACATCCGCTATATCGGCCATACGACCGATGATCGTAACCGTGTCGATTTCGTCGACCTCCACTTCGGCGTCTCCGGCAAGGGTGGTGAGCGGAAGGCCTAAAATGCCGGCGCAAAGTGATACGCAGACTATTTTGTGTCGGTACATTGCGGTGCTCCTGATCGTCGGTTAGTGCGAGCTAGGACAAAAAGCTAATCGAAATGAGAATCATTCGCAACTACGGGATTTACCTATGACCTATGAAGAAACCGCTACGAAGGACCACTTGGCGGGCATCGTGGAAGTACGCATTTCGTGATATTCGTAGATAAAGTAGCCTTTTTCTCCAAACGTATAGCCAAATGCTGGAGCGCGCGGCGCGCGTCGCTCGCAGGGCATGTTCAGGAATAAATACCATGAAAACCAGCAGCTTATTGACGCATCGGTCCTCCACGAGTTTTGTCGCAGGAGCGTTTCTCGTTATAGCCATGACGATTTCCGGCTGCGGCGGCGGAGGTTCCGGTGGAGCAGCCCCGAACAATCCACCACCCACAGGTGGCGCAACCCCAAATTCAGTGGCGATCACAGGCCAGGCGCTCAAAGGACCCATGCATGATTCGACCCTCGAAGTCGTAAGTCCGGACGGCGCCGTGCTGGCTACCGGTCAAACCCAGGGCGGGAATTTCGATCTCACCGTCGATATCGCCGACTTCCCCTACGTCGAGATAAGAACCCGCGGCGGGTATTTCATGGACGAAGCCACGGGCGGTCGCGTCGATGTGGATCCCGGCGAAGGGCTTTGCGCCATCGTGAGTGCGTCCGACATACAGACCCGTGGGCATGAAATCGTGCTGACCCCGGAAACAACGATTATTGCGCACACTATGCAACATTCGATGGCGGCCGGTAGCAGCTTGCAGGATGCAATGTCGAATGCCGTTGATTCTTATCACAATCAATTTGTCGGCGGATCCAGGCCGCCTGGTATAGGCGCCGATGCCGACAGGCCCATGCACTTTGGCGCACCGCTTGATCCCGCAAGCGCTGAAGACTCTCTCGCGTGGCATCGAGCCCGATCGTTCTCTCGTTACGCGAACGAAACTGGCCTGGCGCCACAGTCAATGTTTGAGCTCATGGAAGCACTCGGCCTCGATATGCACGATGGCGTGCTCGACGGCCACGCCGGCAGCGACCCGATTTCGTTTATGCACGCATCCGGCGGCCCATTCAACATGGCCGAGCATGATCACGCACTGCGATACGGCCAGGCGCGCGCCGGCATGCTGCACGACGACTTGTTTACAGTTTTTAACGGCGACGGCTCGACGGCATTTCGGCATCATCTTGAACTGATGTCGCTGAACCTTGCGCCGTTCGACGCGATGCACGCGCAGCATCGTGATGGAATCGCGACGACCGCAGAAAACCTCTTAGCGGACAATCTTCCGGCGTTTCAGCATCTGCCTGTTCTCACCGACGAGGACGGCAACTCACAGAACGCGGCAGGAACCTACACGCTGCGCGCCGTGCCGGATGTCGATGTCACAATTCAGGCACCAGGAACGAGCTGGACCACGCCAATGCTGCGCTACAACGGTATGCAGCTACCACCAGTGATTCGTGCACGGCGAGGCGACGAAATGTTTCTCACGCTGGTTAACGAACTCGCAGACATGAGCACGATTCATTGGCACGGATTCAAGGTGCCCGGTCCTGAAGATGGCGGTCCGACCGAACCGGTCGTCGCGAATTCATCACGCCTTTACAACTTCACCCTGGATCAGCCTGCCGCATCGCTGTGGTTTCATCCGCATCCGCACGGTCAGACCGCCGAACAGGTCTATCGGGGGCTGGCCGGTGTATTCCTGCTAACAGACGATATCGACGATCAGCTACGGTCGGCCAATCAGGTACCGGCAGTCGAACACGATATTCCCGTGGTCGTGCAGGACCGTCTGTTCGAGGCCGAGGTGTCGGGCGAGCGGCTATTGACCTATTCGGACGATCACATGTCAGGGTTCGGCATGATGGGCGGAACAACGCTGGTCAACGGTGCCGAGCTGCCCCGGCTTAGCGTCGAAACCCGCCAGTACACATTGCGGCTGTACAACGCCTCCAACAGCCGAACCTATGATTTTGCCCTGCATGATGGTCGCACATTCACCATCGTTGGTAGCGACGGCGGCTGGCTACCGGAGCCTGTGCGGGCGGACCACGTTGTTCTCAGCCCGGGCGAGCGCGCGGCGATCGTCATCGATTTTGCGGCGGACCAGGTTGGTGACCGCCTGATGTTGGTAAGCCAACCCTTTATGGGTGGACCGGCAATGGGTATGAGCCAATTCGACTCCTCACCAAACCACGGCGGCATGGGTGGAATGGGTGGTGGTCATCACGGCGG
>JABDNG010000035.1 GCA_013001045.1 Woeseiaceae bacterium
GTCGAAACGGCGCTGAACGACACTCGGCCAAACTACTTTACGGGAATGCCAAGTATGAATAATCAACGGGGTTTTAACCTGGTCGAATTGATGATCGTCGTGGCCATCGTCGGTCTTATCGCGGCATTTGCCTATCCCTCGTATCTCGAGCAGGTGCGCAAGACTCGCCGCGCCGATTGTTCCGGCGCCCTGACGAGTCTCGGCAGCAGCATGGAGCGTTATTTTACGGTCAACAACACGTATGAAGGCGCGGGAGCGGCCGGTGGCGACACGGGCACGCCGACGATCTTCTCCGGAACGTGCCCCGTTGACGGCGGGGCGGCAACCTACAATCTGACGATCGACGCCGCGACGGCATCGACGTACACCTTGCATGCGGCCCCGACTGGCGCGCAGGCTGGTGACAAGTGCGGCACGCTGACCCTCACCAATACCGGGCTCAAGGATGTAACGGGCGCGGCGGCGGGCATGACGCGGGACACATGCTGGTAGCAAGGTCTCCGCGACACACCTAAGTACATCCCCGAATGGCCCGTTCTGCGCGCCTCTTGAGACTATACGCCATGGCGCGCCGCACCATGCGCCAGCTCTGATTCTCAAGGGGTCAACGCCATGCGCACATTTCCACGCACCTTTCTCGCATTATTGCTGTGCCTGTTGGCACCCGCAGCATGGGCCGGTGATTTTCAGAAAGGTTGGGGCGCATACAGCTCCACGGACTACGCGACCGCCCTGAACGAATGGCAAGAACTGGCGGACAGTGGCGACGCCGATGCCTGCTATGGCATGGGGCTGCTTTACGGCAACGGTTTTGGCGTCGACATGAACGACGACCTGGCCCTCAAGTACTACGGTATTGCGGCCGACCTCGGGCATGCGGAAGCGCAATACAGTCTCGGTGTAATGTTCCAGAACGGCTGGGGAGTTCCGGTCGACGAGGAAGAGGGTGTCAAGTGGTACCGGTTGGCCGCCGAGCAAGGGATAGTAGGCGCTTACCTGGCGCTTGGTCGTGTTAACGCGTTGGACTACGCGGAAAGCTACGATCCCGTGCAGGCACACAAGTGGTTTACGCTTGCCGCGAATGCCGGTGATCTGGACGCCAAGACAAAGCTCGAATTTCTCGAAACGCGAATGACGCCCGAGCAAGTGGTGGAAGCGAAAGCGCTCGCAAGCGCCTGGATGCAGAGCCACTAGGGGCGCAAGCGCACGATTGAGTCCCGTCTAGGTTGAAGCGGCGTCCGTTTGTTTTTCGGGCGCCGCTTTTTTGAATGCTGGCAGAGTGTTGCAAGCATCGACTATCGCGACGAGTTTCGGAAACTTTTTCAGCGAGACGTCGAAGCGCCGGGCGTTGTACACCTGTGGAATCAGGAAAGCGTCCGCAAGCGTCGGCTCGGCGCCGAATACGTACGGACCGTCGCTCGTTAGCGCCTCGGCTGCCTCGAATCCTTCGTGAATCCAATGCGCGTACCAGGCACTACTGGCTTTGCTGTCTGCGCCCAGCTTCGTCTTGAGATACGTCAGTACACGCAGGTTGTTGAGCGGGTGAATATCGCAAGCGATCATGTTGCAATAAGCGCGGACCTGGCTGCGCGCAGGTTCCTCATGCGGTAATAGCGCGATGCTCGGGTAGGCTTCCTCGAGGTATTCGAGTATTGCCATTGACTGCCCGATCCGTACCTCTCGATCCTCGAGAAAAGGCACCAGCATCTGCGGGTTGATGGCACGATACGCGTCTTTTCGATGCTCGGACTCACCGGGTGCCAGCGAAACCGGCACGATAGTGTAATCGAGTCCTTTCAGATTCAATGCGATTCGCACGCGGTAGGCGGCCGACGAGCGCCAGTAGCTGTAAAGTCTAATCGACATTCAAGTTTCGTACCTTGCTACGACCTGGTCGATCGTACCGAAGAGTGACTGGCCAGAATCTTCGTTCATTTCAATACGGATCCGATCACCGAATTTCATAAAGGGCGTGCTCGGTTTGCCGTTATTGATCGTTTCGATCGTTCGAATTTCAGCGATGCACGAGTAACCGACACCCCCTTCCTCGATGGGTTTGCCGGGCCCGTTGTCGAGTTTGTTGGAGACGGTTCCCGAACCGATGATCGCGCCGGCGCCAAGCGGCCGTGATTTCGCCGCATGCGCCACGAGCTGACCGAAATCAAAGGTCATGTCGATGCCGGCTTCGGGTTTGCCAAACGCGGCGCCGTTCAGAAACGACAGTAATGGCAAGTGCACTTTCGCGTCCTGCCAGGCGTCACCAAGTTCATCAGGCGTCACGGCGACGGGCGAAAATGCACTCGACGGTTTCGACTGGAAAAAACCGAAGCCTTTTGCGAGTTCGCCCGGGATCAGGTTCCTGAGCGACACGTCATTCACGAGCATGATCAGCTGAATGTGCCGTATTGCATCCCCGGCGGAAACGCCCATCGGGACGTCATCGGTTACGACCACAATCTCGGCTTCAAAATCGATACCCCAGTCTTCGTCGGCCACCGGGATGTCGTCACGCGGTCCCAGGAACGAATCGGAACCCCCCTGGTACATAAGAGGATCGGTCCAGAATGTCGCCGGCATCTCGGCGCCGCGAGCCTTGCGCACCAGCTCGACGTGGTTGACGTAGGCCGATCCGTCCGCCCATTGATACGCGCGTGGCAGGGGTGAGTGACAGGCCGATTCGTCAAATGCCTCGCCGTCTCCGGCTTCAAGTCTGGCGGCAATCGCTTCGAGAGCCGGACGCGTGGTCGGCCAGTCATCCAGCGCCGCCTGTAGGGTCGGCGCAACGTCGGTGGCAGGCATGCAGCGCGTGAGATCACGCGATACGACAACGAGTTGCCCATCGCGACCGCTTTTCAGTGATGCAAGTTTCATTTTGAACCTGTCTCGTAGTAGTGGTTAGTCGCCGCGGAATTCCAGCTCATGCAGCCAGGCGGCATGGCGCGGCGCTTTCTTCGTCTGGCTCCATTCCTCGAGCATGGCCGGAGCCACGCGTTTGAGTTCGTCGACCTGTTCCTGCGTTTGTGTATTCGCGACCAGTTCCAGGCGATGTCCGTTTGGGTCGAAGAAGTAGATCGATTGAAAAATACCGTGATTGGTCGGGCCGATAATGTCGACACCTTCGGACTGGATGTGCTCTTTTGCCGCGAGCAGGGCGTCGTAGTTCTCGACTTCGAACGCTATATGCTGAACCCACTTTGGCGTGTTGTGATCCCGATCCATCGGCGGTTGAGTCGGTAATTCGAAAAACGCGAGTACGTTACCCATGCCACACTCGAGGAACACGTGCATGTAGGGGTCGGGTTCCTTGGTGGACGGCACCTGGTCTTCGGCGAACGCAACGGTGAACGCCAAGTTCAGGACACGCTGATAAAAATCGACTGTCTCTTTGGCGTCGTTGCAGCGATACGCGACGTGATGAATACGTTTGAGGTTCATTGCTTACTCCTGTGAGGCCTCGTCGCTGACGATGCCGCGCGCCACCTGGTCTCGTTCGATCGATTCAAACAGGGCCTGGAAATTGCCTTCCCCGAATCCTTCGTCCTTCTTGCGCTGGATGAACTCGAAGAACGCCGGTCCGACCATGTTGGCTGAAAATATCTGCAGCAACAAGCGGGCTTCGCCGCCCTCGGTCGTGCCGTCCACCAGGATGCCGCGGGACCGCATTTCGTCAAGCGGTTCGCCGTGGCCGGGCAGTCGCTCTTCGAGCATCTCATAATAGGC
>JABDNG010000043.1 GCA_013001045.1 Woeseiaceae bacterium
TAGCTGACCGAACCGCAAAGGCAGCTGCCTTTCAAAGTCACATCGCTCATTTCGCTTACCCGTCGGAAGACCTGAGCGCTGATTATGCCTTATGTCGATGCGTTCTGAGGAAGCCCACGGCTTCGCGCAGCCATTCGCAAGCGTCACATTCACACTGCTCAGGATGAGCCGATTCGTCCTGGCGAGGTTTGCGCAGGTAGGCGACGGCGGCGCCAAGGGCGTGCAGGAGCTTGTCCAGGGGGACATCAGGTGTCGGGAGAGCACGATTACTGTTCAGCCAGCAGCAAGCCTCACCAAACGCACATGAGGCGCAAAGTTCGTCTTTGGCCTCGAAGCCACCGCTGAGATGGCATTCTGTAAAATCGACTTCACGCTCGATCACCCAGCGTGGATAGTCCAGCAAGGTGGCAACATACCCTGTAATCGTGCGCGTATTTCTGCCCGCGAGCGTCGGCATTAACGACCCCTTCGACGTTGGAACAGGCTAGTTCACTACGTCTCGGCTCCGCAATTCGCGTTTTTACCTAGCCGCTGGACGCCCACGCTGCGTCGCAGCGATTAAGAAATCGTTGTGTTTTCACAACACGTTCTGAATAAACGCCATACTTTATAGACTCCGCCGTTTACTTACGTGTGGCAATTTCGCATCATATGCCCTATGACAACGCCGCCACTAGACGGCCGTCCGGCGAAAGGGCGCGTAGTAAGCCCTGCCGACTATCTCATGTACATAGGGGCAAGATAATGAGACTCGATCAAGTTCGCGCACTCCTGGCGCGCACAACTGGCCTGTTCGTAATCGTGTTTTTCGGAGTGTCGCTCAGCGTCGCACCGGTTTATGCACAAGACGCTGCGGGTTCAAGCGATTCGATTGTTAGTGACGAAGATGACGACGACTTGGAAGAAGTGATTGTCACTGGATCGCGGCTGAAGCGCGACACCTACACGAGCATCGCCCCGCTGCAAATCATAACGGGGCAGGTATCCCGTGAGGTCGGCCTGATGGACGCCGGCGACATCCTGCAGGAATCGACGGCCGCTTCAGGAACTCAGGTTGACCTGACGTTTCAGGGCGTCGTGCTCGACAACGGGCCGGGAGCAACCAATATCAACCTGCGCGGCCTCGGCGGCGCGCGCACACTGGTGCTCATTAATGGTCGGCGCGTCGCGCCGGCTGGTGTGGAAGGTGCTCCAACGTCGCCCGACCTCGGGCTGGTGCCATCATCGCTCGTGCAACAATACGACCTGCTGCTGGATGGCGCATCGTCCGTTTATGGCTCCGACGCGGTAGCGGGTGTTGCCAACATCATTATGCGCAAGGACTTCGACGGCTTCGAAATCGAGGCGTTTCATGAGGTCCCGCAATACCGCGGCGGCGAGCAGAACACGCTATCGCTCACGTGGGGCAAGAACTTCGACCGCGGCTTCATCGGCGTCGGTGCCGAGTATACTGAGCAGGAACGTGTGGCCTTGGGCCAGCGGCCGTGGACCGGGAAATGCAACCGCCACGCCGAGATTGACGAGGACGGCAACGTGCGCAGCCAGTCGGTCTGGCAAGAGGTCCTCAGGAGGATGCCCTGGGACGACTGCGCGGGCGGTCCGGACATGTTCACGATTTGGGACATTCCCGATAGCGGCAGGCAGTTCTGGTTCTACACGCCCGGCACGACAAACACCGGCGTCCCGAACTGGTCGGACTGGTCCGAATTCGGCATCACTGACGTTAACAACGATGGCCTGGCCGACGTCAATTTCCGGGATTACTCTTCCACGGATAAATTCCAAGATCGGGACCTGTTCTCCGAGCGCACAACGACCGCGGCGATGGCCTTCGGTGAGTACACCTTCGAAGGCGAAGCCAACATAACGCCGTTCTTCGAGGTGCAGTACGGGCGTCGCAAGTTCAACAGCGTGTCAGGAACTTTTGGATTCTTCCCTGCTGTCCCTGCCAACAACCCGTACAATCCGTGCAACCCGAACGGTATTCGCGGCGTCGATTGCTCGCTGGCGCAAAACGAGTTATACGCTAACCCTAATTTCTTGGACGATTTCGTGCTGGCATCGCAGCCGTTCGATCCCGCGTTCGGAGACACGTACGGCGATGTTTGTGCCTTCTTTGGGATAACGCCGTGCAGTCCGATCACGGTATTCGGGCCAAATACGCCGGCCGGTGCGCTCGGCAGCATACAGCACATTTTGTATCCTCGCGGGCATCTCGGTAATTCCACTGTCGACATCGACCAGACGCGTGGCGTGCTGGGTGTTCGCGGTGATCTGCCCGGGCTCTCGTTCGGTTCTTTCGATAACTGGTCGTTTGAGCTGGCCGCGACTCATTCATCATCCAGCGGCGACTCTTCTACCAGGGGCATTCGCGAAGATCGTATCGACTACGCCCTCGGCTGGTATTCCTTCACGAATACGCCGTGTGAGAACGACTCTGGGGTGGCTCTGTCGTCAGACGTAACATCAGGTTGTGTACCGGTTGACCTATTTGCGCCATCCTTGCTGGAGCCCTACGTAAGTACGGGTTCCGTAGATGGCGAGTTCGCAACACAGGCGGAGCGCGACTACCTGTTTGACGGCAGAGATTTCGTGACCAAGTACAAACAGACCGTGTTCACGGCCTACGCCAGCGGCGATATTTTCGAGCTGCCCGGCGGTACCGTAGCTTTCGGTATCGGCTTGGAAACCCGCAAGGATGATCTCGAATCCTTGCCGAATAATGTTGCAGCAGAAGGTCTGCTTTTCGGTCGGAACTCAGACCAGGGCGCCATCGGCGACAAGACGGTCGACGAGTTCTTCGCCGAGGTCGAACTGCCGATCTTCGCAGGCGTCACGGCCTTCGAGGAGCTGACCGTCAACCTGTCGACGCGCTACACCGACGACGAGTACTATGGCGGCGCCTGGACCGGATCGTACAAGCTAGGCTGGCGGCCGGTCGACTCCCTGTTGATTCGTGGAACGTTTGGTACTTCATTCCGTGCGCCCAATCTGCGCGAGCTGTTCCTTGCCGCCCAGACTGGCTTCAACAACACCTTCTTCGATCCGTGCTACGTGCCGCTGTCCGCACTTGATGATAATGACGAGTATGATCCAGAACTTGATCAGCGTGACCCTGTCTTGCTGGCCAACTGCCTGGCGAACGGCGTAGACCCGACGCTGGCGAATCTCGGTGGCCAGACGACGTACCCGGTCGAAATCCAGGTTGGTGGTGCGTTGGACCTGTTTCCTGAAAAGTCGGAATCGTGGACTGCAGGCCTCGTCTGGGATCTACCGTTCAATGCGTTTGACCTGACGATCGGCAGCTCCTACTACGAGATCGATATAAGAAACTCGATCATAGAGCCTGACGAGAACTTCATCGTCGGCGACTGCTACAACTCGGCGACAGGTGAGAGCGCGTTCTGTAGCCGTATCACGCGCGACCTCAGCGATCTGACCGACCCGCGCATCACGCTGATCGATGCCGGCTTCATCAACCGCGACAACGAGACGGCCCGTGGCGTCGACCTGAACCTTGCGTTCACCGATACCTGGACCTTCTTCGATCGGCCGGTCGACGTGACGCTCGACATGCGGGCCAACCGCCAGCTCGAACGCTCGACGCTGTTCGTCAACGAAGAGGGTGTAGCGGACTTTAACGAGTTCCAGGGATCTTTCGGTTTCCCGAACTGGAAAGGCCGCTCGATAATCCGCTTCGACTACGCCGACTGGCGATTGACCTGGGAGACCAACTACACGGGGTCAGTCGAGCAGCGACCTGAGTTTATAGATGAGTTCGAAGACGCTATCACTGGCGGCTCTGATACCTGCTTCGGCCCGCCGGACGATGTGCTGTGCCGCGACATCGGCTTCGCCGAGAATTACTTCCGCCACGCAGTTTCCGTTTACTACTACGGTGACGAGTGGGCACTGGGCGCCGGCGTCCGCAACGTGCTGGCCGAAGACCCGCCGTTTGTCGATGGCACTGAAGTACGGGCTCTCAATAATTCACCGATTGGCTATGGCTACGATCTGATGGGTCGGACGTTTTTTATGAATGCCTCGTACAATTTCGGCGGCGGCGAGTAAACATCAGGCGACTATAATCACGCGTGAATGCTGAAGCGTAAGGCCTTGCGAAACGCAATTTCGCAGGGCCTTTCTTTTGGGCAGGGCGCGAACTAACATCGGTGGATTGGGTCAATCAGCGGTACAGCAAATTAGAGGGCAATGCGAATGCGCAAAACAATCCTGATAGCGATCGGCTTGTTGGGTTGGACTTATAGTCTGGCTGCGTTGGCCGCAGATCTTGAACCCTATCCGCTCGAGTACTGGGCCCTGCGACCGGTGATCAATAATGTTCAAGTGTCACCCGACGGCAAATACTTAGGCCTTATGAAGATCCCGACAAAGGACGGCAACCCGATTATCGAGGTTTATGAAACGGCTGACCTCGATAAGGAACCGTTTCGCCTCAACGCAGATCCGATGGAGATCACCAATTTCTACTGGGTTAGCGACAAGGACATCGTGTTTACGCTGCGGCAGAAGGTACGCGACCGTATCGAAGGCTTCAACCAGGGTGTCTACGAGAATCGTCTCGCGGTCGTCGACGTCATTAAGAAGAAGATGCGCAGTTTCGATGAGTCAAATGCTGCGATCGAGCATCTGCTTCCCAACAAGCCGAGCAAAATTATTATTTCGTTCCAGGAAGGCGAGGCGAATGGCCCGGCTTCAAAAATCAAGGAGGCCTATCGGCCGCGTGCATACTGGGAATTCGACCTGGACCGGGGTACCAAGAAGCTGCTGATTCGCGGCAAGCTTGCACTGGGAAATATCCAATTTGACATAGACGGAAGGCCGTATTACGCGCAAGGCTTCGATGTTAAGGAGGGCGATTACGTCGCGTACTCTCGCTGGCCGGGCGAGAAGAAATGGACTGAGGCCGCGCGTGCTAGTGAGGACTCATTCGAGACCTTTAATGCAGTGGGACTCGATCCTGAAAAGCCGCGTCATTGGCTGATGAGAATGAACAATGGCGATGACAAGGTCGGTTTGTGGTCTTACGACACCGATAATCGCAAACTCGACGAGTTAATCTACCGTCGCAAGGACGCCGATGTTTACGGGGTGCGGTATCACAGTAACCGGTGGAAGTACCCCGGCAAGATAGTCGGCGTCTCTTATTTCAAGGATAAGTATCGCGTCGAGTACTTCGACGAGGTAGAGGGGGCAACCTACAAACAACTCGAGGAGCTGATTCCGTACTCTCACTACGTCAATATCAGCAGCCGTTCCCGAGACGGCAACACGATGGTTGTGTATAACGCAGGACCG
Organism: Woeseiaceae bacterium; assembly: GCA_013001045.1. Lineage (GTDB taxonomy): Bacteria > Pseudomonadota > Gammaproteobacteria > Steroidobacterales > Woeseiaceae > UBA1847. Next base: position 5,320 of record JABDNG010000043.1, read on the forward strand.
CGTGACCCGGGCACGTATTATCTTCTCAAAGACGGACGGTTCAAGACCATCGGCAGCCGGCAGCCGCTGCTTGAGAGTGAGAAGCTAGCTGACGTCAAGTACATCACGTACGATTCGCGCGATGGGCGTCAGATCCCGGCTTACCTCACGGTGCCCAACGGAGAAGGTCCTTTCCCACTCATCGTATTGCCGCACGGCGGGCCATTCGTCCAGGAGACCGTGATCTACGACGAGTGGAGCCAGATGCTCGCCAATAACGGTTACATGGTGCTACAGCCGCAATATCGTGGTTCGCTTGGCTACGGTTTGGACTTCTACATGTCGGCGTTCATGAACGGCGGCCAGGGCGGTTACAAGATGCAGGACGACAAGGACGATGGCGCCCTGCACCTGATTGAGGAAGGACTCGCCGATTCAGATCGTGTTGCAATGTTCGGCTGGTCCTATGGCGGTTACGCGGCCCTCGTTGCTGCATCGCGCGCGAAGCAGATTTATCAATGCGTCATTGCAGGTGCCGCGGTAAGCGATACCAATATGCAGGTTAATTACTACCGCTTTCAGATGAGAGGCGCGCAGCGTGACGAGCAGCTCAGGATGTGGGACGACAGCGTTGCACCAATCGATGAAGAAGAGGTCGCCAAGGTCAATGTGCCGATGTTGCTGATACACGGTGACGTCGATCAGCGTGTACCCATTGATCATGCGCGCAAGTACCGCAAGCTACTCGACAAGTACAACAAGAACTACAAGTACTTGGAGTTGGAGGGTGCTGATCATTTCTCGAACACGCTGTTCTTCGAGCACCAGATTGAGCTCTACGAGTCCATGATCGACTTCCTCGCGAACGACTGCGGGATGAAGCCTGATCTGCAGGCGAGCGTCGCGGAATAGTGAAACGGGGACATTCTGCTTTTATCGGCCACGATAAAAGCAGAATGTCCCCAGTTTCTAAAACATCTCGCTTGGGTCCGGCGCCTGGTCGTCCGGTTTTTCGCGGCTCTTTATATGATCGCCCGTGATCATGTGGTCGTAGCTCAGGCCCGGTCCGACCATCGGGTAGACGCCCGCGTCGCGGTCAATGATAACCTCGAGGAAAGCAGGCCCTTTGAAATCCATGAATTCCCTGACGATGGCGGGTAGATCATCCTTGTTTTCCAGGCGCCTGGCGAACTTGAAGCCGTCGGCCTCAGCCGCTTTCACGAAGTCCTTGTTATGCAATGACTTGTCGCTGCCCGACATGCGACCGTCAAAATAGAGCTTTTGCCACTGACGCACCATGCCGTCGCCGAAATTATTCAGCACGATGACCTTGATTGGCAGATTGTAAGTGGTCGCTGTCTCGAGTTCGCCGATATTCATGCGAATGCTGCCGTCGCCATCGATATCGATGATCGTGCGGTCGGGTCGAGCGAACTGCGCGCCAATCGCGGCGGGCAGGCCGAAACCCATCGTGCCCATGCTTCCGGAAGTGAGCCACAATCTTGGCTCGCGGAAATCGAAATATTGCGCCGCCCACATCTGGTGCTGTCCGACGCCGGTCGAGATGACTGCCTCGCCTTTGGAATGTTTGTTGATTTCCTCGATGACGGCATAGGGCTGTATCAGGTCCGAATCGCGATCGTAGTTGAGCGCGTACTCACTCTTCAGTTCGGCGATTTCCGTATGCCAGTCATCAAACGTCTTGGCAAAGCGAATTCGACGCCCGTAAGCCAGCATGTCCGTGAGGTCGCGCTCGAGCATGCCGACATGATGCCAGTTGACGCGTTTCACCTTGCCGATCTCGGCAAAGTCGACGTCAAAGTGAGCAATGTTCTTGGCATTCGGCGCGAAATTTCCCGGGTCGCCAGCAACGCGATCGTCGAAGCGCGCGCCGACGGCAATGAGAAAATCGCAGTCCTCCACGGCGTAGTTCGCCGAGGCGATACCGTGCATACCCAGCATATGCAGCGCCAGCGGATGTGTCGTATCGCTGGCGCCCAGTGCCATTAAAGTTGTCGTAACCGGGATGCCGTATTCGTTTGCCAGCCGGCGCATGGCCTTTGTGGCGTTCGCATTGATAACGCCGCCGCCGGCGTAGATCAGCGGCCGCTCGGATTCCGACAACATCGTGAAAAACCGCTCGCTGGCGGCGTCGCTAAGGACATTCTCTTCGACCTTGGCGAGACGGCGCCGATAGCCATGCAGCGGCAACGTCCCGTGGCCCTTGAACTTGCCCTGCCAGTTTTGCACGTCTTTTGGGATATCGATGACGACGGGACCGGGCCGTCCCGTGCGTGCCAGTTCGAAAGCGCTGCGAACCGTGGCTTCGAGCTGCTCGGCGTCCGTTACGAGAAAGATGTGCTTTGCAACGGCGCCCATAATCGCCGAGACCGGCGCCTCCTGGAATGCGTCCGTGCCAATGGCGGCCATCGGGACCTGGCCGCAAATGACGACCAGCGGTACCGAGTCCGCCATGCTGTCGCGGACCGGCGTGACCGTGTTTGTCGCGCCGGGTCCCGAGGTGACCATGACGACGCCGACCTTGCCGCTGGCGCGAGCGTAACCCGCCGCCATGAAACCGGCGCCTTGTTCATTCGCGGGTACGATGAGTGGCATCGATGAGCTGCCGTCAGCGCGCTTGTGCTGGTCGTTGTAACGGAAGACGGCATCGTAGATCGGTAGAATGGCGCCGCCACTGTAGCCAAAAATCGTATCGACACCCTCATCGGCCATGACCTGAACGACGGTATCTGCGCCATTCAGGGGCTGGCCCGCAAGCGGATGCTCGCGTTGCTCGGCGGTGTTGACCTGATCACTCATCGTGTTGCTGCCCGACGCCTAAGTTACGGATTTTTCGCGAGTGTTTACTAATTTTTGCGGCATTGCAATACTGGACATTCTGCGCCACCATCGCCGGTCGAAACCGGGCAATTGGTTTCAAACGTAATTCACTGCTTCAGGTGGGAAACAGCACGCCATGAGACACGCAATATCAGTCCTCTTGCAGAACGAGGTCGGCGCGTTGACGCGTATGTCGGGCATGTTCTCGTCTCGCGGCTATAACATCGAAACACTCAACGTGGCGCCGACCTATGATCCCAGGGTGTCGCGCGTAACGCTGGTCATAACAGGGTCGGATGCAGCAATTGCACAGCTCAACGCGCAGCTTGCCAAGCTCGTCGATGTCGTCAATATTCACGATATGACGCTGGGTGAGCACTTCGAGCGCGAACTGGCCATCGTGAAGATCAAACTGGGGACCGGCGGTCTTGCCAAGGCCATGTCGCTGGCGAAGCGCCTGGGAGCCGAGATGCTCGATGAGGCACAGTCGAGTTGCACGATGCAATTGACGGGCAGGGTCACTGAGGTTGACGAATTCGTCAACGAGGCGGCCAAGGTCGGTGAAATATCGGCGGTGGCACGCAGCGGCACAGTTGCCGTGTCGAAAGGCGAAGTCACTTTGACGTCCTTCGATCGGCAACACTTACTCGTCGGGTAGCCAGTGGCCGACCTGGCGCTAAGTGATTATCGCCGACTGGTCGTCAAAGTCGGATCCTCGCTGCTGGTCGACGACGCGGGGCGGCTGAATCGGCAGTGGCTCGAGACGCTCGCCGACGATATCGCTCATCTGCAAGCACATAAGCACGAGATGCTGATCGTGTCGTCAGGCGCGATCGCGATTGGTAGTTCAGTGCTCGGTATCAACAAGAAGCGCGCGCGCCTTGAAGATCTGCAGGCTGCCGCGGCGGCCGGCCAGGTACAGCTCGTGCACGCCTACCAGGAAGTGTTGGGCAAACACGGGATTACGGCGGCGCAGATTCTGCTGACGCCCGATGACACGGAGAATCGCCGCCGCTTTCTCAATGCGCGCGGCACACTGGGTCGCCTGCTCGATCAATCGGTCATACCGATTATCAACGAGAACGACACGGTGGCGACCGAGGAAATTCGTTACGGCGACAACGATCGCCTGGCGGGCAGGGTGGCGCAGCTGGTGATGGCGGATGCGTTGATCCTGCTGTCGGACGTCGATGGCTTCTATACGGCCGATCCGGGTACCGACCCGGATGCGACACACATCCCCGAAGTGCGAGCTATCAGCGCCGAAATGCTCGCGATGGCGGGCGAGACGCGCTCCGATATCGGCAGCGGCGGCATGGCGACGAAAGTACAGGCGGCACGTATTGCCACGCACGCAGGCTGCTCGACGATCATTGCGAGCGGCGTCATCGAACATCCGTTGCGAGCGCTGTCGGCAAACGCGCGTTGCACGATTTTTCGCGCGGAGGGGACGCCCGCGACGGCCCGCAAGCAATGGCTTGCGGGTGTGCTCGAGGTGCGCGGTGAAGTTCGAATCGATCAGGGCGCTGCGCAGGCATTGCACAGCGGCAACAGCCTCTTGCCCGTCGGCGTGGTTGAAGTGATCGGAAATTTTCGACGTGGCGACGTCGTGACCGTCGTCGGTCCGAACGGCAAGGAGCTGGGCCGCGGACTGACCGAGTATTCCGATACAGATGCGCTGCGCTTGCGGGGATGTCAGTCGGATAAGATCGAAGAACGACTGGGCTACCGCGGCCGTTCGGTGATGATCCACCGCGATGAACTCGTGTTATTTGATAGTGACCGTTGACAAGACTCAGGGAATGACGATTTCAAAGACAATTGCCGAGACCATGAGCGACATCGGCCGCGCGGCGCGCAAGGCGGCCGCGAAGCTCGCGACAGCGAGCAGTGATGAGCGAAACGCTGCACTGCAAGCGTCGGCTGCCGCCATTCGCAGTGCGTCGGGTGACATTGCCGCCGCCAATGCGTGTGATATGGAGGCGGCCAGGTCGAGGTCTTTAGGCGCTGCGATGCTGGACCGACTGATGCTGGACGATGACCGCATCGAGGCGATGGCGACGGGTATGGAGAGCATCGTTGCGCTGCGCGATCCGGTTGGTCGCGTGCTCGAAGAATGGGAGCGCCCCAATGGCCTCAGGATTCAACGCGTGTCCGTGCCGCTGGGTGTCATCGGCATCATCTACGAAAGCCGACCCAACGTCACCGCCGACGCGGCCGCCTTGTGCATCAAGTCCGGCAACGCGGTCATTCTGCGTGGCGGTTCAGAGAGTTTTCATTCCAGCCAGGCGATCTACGCCTGCCTGCGTTCGGGACTGGCAACGTCAGGCCTCGAGCCCGATGCCGTGCAGATGGTGCCGACGACGGATCGGGAGGCGGTGGGCTACCTGTTGTCCTCGATGGCGGAGTGGGTCGATGTTGTCGTGCCACGAGGCGGCAAGAACCTGATCAAACGTGTGCAGGACGAGGCGCGAGTGCCCGTCATCGGTCATCTTGAGGGAATCTGTCACGTGTACTTGCACAAAGGTGCTGATTTGGACATGGCCAGAAATATCGTAGTTAACGCCAAGATGCGCCGCACGGGTATCTGCGGCGCCGCTGAAACCGTGCTCGTCGATCGCGACGGCGCGCAGCGCACAGTCCCCGAGATCGTTGCCGCACTGCAGGACGCCGGTTGCGAAGTTCGTGGTGACGAAACGGTCGCATCATTGGCGGCCGACGTACAAGAAGCGACAGAGGCGGACTGGTCCACGGAATACCTGGATGCCATCGTCTCGATGCGCGTTGTCGATGATATCGACGAGGCAATCGAACATGTTCGACACTATGGCTCGGGCCATACCGAGAGTATCGTGACGGACGATGCCACCGCGGCCGAACAGTTTTTCCGGGACGTCGACAGCGCCATCGTGCTGCACAACGCGTCGACGCAGTTTGCCGACGGGGGCGAATTCGGCATGGGTGCGGAGATCGGTATTGCGACAGGGCGTATTCATGCGCGCGGTCCCGTTGGCGCGGATCAGCTGACAAGCTACAAGTATGTGGTGCGCGGCAGCGGGCAGGTCCGTCCGTAATGTCATCTGAACGCCGACATTTCGACGTTGCGATTGTTGGTGCTGGCATTAACGGCGCAGGCATCGCAAGGGACGCGGCGCTGAGAGGTTTGAGCGTTGTCATTTTTGACAAGGATGACATGTGTACGGGTTGCTCCTGGATTTCGAGCCGACTCATACACGGTGGTCTTCGCTATCTCGAATACGCTGAGATTCCCCTCGTGTACGAATCGTTGCATGAGCGGCGTTGCCTGCGGCTTACGGCAGAGCATCTCGTCAAGCCGCTGCGAATTTGCATCCCGATCTTCAAGGGTGCTCGCCGTGGACCGCTGCTTATCCGTCTGGGGATGATCGCCTACGACCTGTTGTCCGTTGGCAAACTGGTGCCGGGACATGAAATGCTCAGTGGCGATGCGATGCGCAAAGAGGAACCGGGACTGCGCAGCGAAGGCCTCAGAGCTGCAGCACGTTACTACGACGCGCAGATAAAGTTTGCGGAGCGCCTCGTTCTCGAAAACCTGTTGTCGGCAAGGTCCGCTGGCGCCGAGGTAATGACGCATTGCGAAGTCACATCGATCAAGACGACAAACGGCACCGTCAGTGGCGTCGCGTACGTTGACAAGATCGACAATGCGACGCACGAAGTCTCGGTCGGCACCCTGGTAAATGCAGCCGGACCGTGGGTCGATCGGGTGCTGCAGACCGCGCCTGTGCGGACCGAGAGGCACATCGGCGGAACCAAAGGCAGCCACATCATCGTCGGAAAATTCGAAGGCGCGCCTCAAGATGCGTTTTATGTTGAGGCTGCGGCGGACGGCCGGCCGTTCTTTATTCTTCCCTGGAACGATCAGTACCTGATCGGTACGACTGACATTCGTTATGACGGTGATCTCGACAAGATTCGCGTCAGCGCTGAAGAGGTTGACTACCTGCTGTCAGAAACCAACCGGGTTTTCCCGGCGGCAAAGCTTGCGGTCCCGGATATTCACTATGCGTATGCTGGCGTCAGGCCGTTGCCCTTTCAGAAGGAAGGTCCGGAATCGGCGATCACGCGCCGTCACATTATCAAGGTTAACGACAAGGTCGCCGACGGCCTCATATCAATCATCGGCGGCAAATTAACGACGTATCGAAATCTCGCCGAGCAGACGGTCGATCGCATCGCCAAACTCCGACACCTTAAACTGAACAAGTGTCAGACGCGTGACACGCTGTTACCGGGAGCGCCGGGTCAGGAGCGCGCCCGGGAGCAGCTTGGTGAATTGCAGCTGCTGTCGCCGGAGGGCATCGAGCGCGTGTTGTGCATCTACGGAGGTCGTGCGTCCGCGATATGTGAATTATGCGCAAGCAACGTGGCACTGGCCGTCACGCTTGATAGTGACGTCAAGGTACTGGCGGCCGAAGTCGTATTCGCGATACGCGAAGAATTTGCACGTTCTCTGGAAGATATTGTCTTCCGCCGCATGATGATCGGCCTGGATGCCGACCAGGGCCGTCCAATGTATCCGGCGGTCGCTGATATTGCGGCCGAAGAGATTGGATGGGATGCCGCCGAGAAATCGCGGCAGCTCGACGAACTCGTCGAATTCAGCGAATCGCTGCGCGTTAGCTAGCGCGCCTGTTCGCGGGCACCTGGCAAGTAGCGCAATTCGATAAACAGCTCGCGGCCTCGACCCGGAAAATATCGATACGAACCAAACGCGTAGTCGGCGCGGTCGGCGACGGCCTCATCGAACAGGTTGTTAAAACGTGCCGTGACGCTCAGGCGTTGCGTTAAGTCGATCCGCGCGCGCAGATTCACGAGGCTGTGTCCCGGGTAGCGGAAGCGGTTTTCGGCGTCCAGGTAATAATCGCCGAGCGACGTCCATTGCAGGGCAAATGCCGCGTTGTTACCGGGTTCGAACACCAGTTCGGCGCTGCCCAGCCAGCGCGGCGCGCTGTCGACGTCGTTGCCGGAGACAAAAGTCTCGCCGCGCGCGGCGACGGTGTCGAAGTCATACCTGTGCCGCGCAAAACTGGCGTCTACTTCCAGCCGCAGCGATGCCACTATTTGCCAGTTGCTCGCGACTTCGACTCCCTCGTGCCGGCTGCGGCCCCCGCTGACATTGAAGCCCTCGGAATCGCGAAAGACGCTTTCACGTTTTTGCATTGCGAAGACGGCCGCGTCGCCGGACCAGCGCGCGCTGCTCCAGCGTACCCCGAATTCGAGATTATCCAGGCTCTCTGAGTCCAGGTCGGCGACCTCCTGCCCGCTTTGCAGGCGGTAGAGTTCGGTGGCCTGCGGTGCGCGAAAGCCGCGAGCAAGAACGCCGTACAGCGAGGTATCGGCCGACAGCCGGTAATTGAACGAAAGTTTGGGCGCGACGTTGGTGAATGTATCGCTGCGACTGGCAGGCCGGGAATAGAGGCATCCGCCGAAACCACAGATCGTGCCATCGTCACGTGTATTGCCGTCAAGCATGCGGTTGTCGTAGGCATAATGCAGGTATTCGACACGCAGGCCGCCACCCAGCGTGAGCCGCTCGCTCACGTTAACATCGACTTGTAGATAGGGTGCAACGCCGACGCTCTGCACGCTGAAATCGTAGTGTTTTCCCTGCGGCCGGGTCTCGCGCAGAAAATCCGATCCTGCAGTCGGCCCGAACTGGGTTTCTTTCAAGTACAAATCGCTCCACTCGGCGTCCACACCGGCAGTAAACTGCCGTGCGTCGGTCCCGAACGAGAACGCTGTGACGACACCGGCACTGACATGGCCGTTCTCTTCAAGCGGTTGGCCAGGCAAGAAGTGCTGCAGGAACCGCATCTTCGAGTGCCGCAGGTAAGGCCGCACATCGATATCGAGTGAGTCGGGGCCTGCCGATTTTTTCCAGAGGCCGTACAGGCGCTGGCTGGATGCATCACGGAAAGCCTCGGGATTCAAATTCTGTCGATTGAGGTTCGGATCCTTGTAGGCGTCTTCGCCGAAAATAAAGCCAGCGGTCTGCTGATCGAGGTCTGTGGCACTAAGAACCGTCGTGAATGCAGCGTTCGATAGCGCCCAGTCCGCCGCAAGCTGCAGCTTACCCTGCCGATAGCCAGAGTCGTCGCGAAAGCCGCCATCGTCGGCGTAGAGGAGAGACCCGAAGACGGGTCTGCCTGTGTCATTCGAAAGGAAGGTTCGAAATCGCGTGAATTCGTTGGCACCCGCCTCGATCGCGACCATCGTTTCCGGTTGCTCGCCCGTCGCGGGCGTCAGAACATTGACGATGCCGTGCAAGGCATTCGAACCGTACAGCGCACTGCCGGGACCACGGATAACTTCGATTGAACTGGCTTGCTCGGTGTGCAACTCGAACATCTGGTTGACGTTGCAAAATCCAGAAGGTCGAATCGGAATACCATCCTCGAGAAACAGGAAATCGCCACAGGAGCCGGCACCCGTGAGCACCGGGGAGCGGATGGCGGTCAGGTGTTCCTGGCCACTGCCGCGGCCAAGCCAGACGCCGGGAATACGCGTCATGAGTTCGTGAACGTGCTGATGACCGATTCCGGCAATGGCCTCGGCGCCGAGCTGAGTAATATTGCCTGCGTGTTCGCTGAGCGGTTCGCTTCGTCGGCGGCTCGTGACGACGAGTTCTTCGATCTTATCCTCGACAGCGGCGTCGGTGGCGGGCTCGGCTCCTGGCGCCGCTGTGGGTGCGATGCAGATTGCTGCGAGCAGTACGCTTGCCGTCATCCCTGGCTGTCTGACTCCGATCATTTTACCCTCAGCTGTTCGCGATCATTATAATCGTGTTCCTGCGACTGAATGTAATCAAAAGAGCTTCTCAATGACCTATGCGATGCACGCGGCCTGCCGGCTGGCCGTACTGCTGACAATTCTCGTTCTTTCGACGGACGTTGCGAAAGCAGAGCCGAACGACCGGCCCGTCGGGGAGGGGCACGAGCGTCCGCGTGTCGGACTCGTCCTCGGCGGCGGCGGTGCGCGCGGTGCCGCTCATATCGGCGTGTTAAAAGAACTGGAACGCCAGCGAATTCCGGTGGACGTCATTGCCGGTACGAGTATGGGCGCAATCGTCGGCGGGCTCTACGCGAGTGGCATGACGGCGGCCGAACTGGAGCAGCTGGTTGGGTCGCTGGACTGGGCAGGTGCGTTGTCCGATAAATCGAATCGCGAAGACTTGAGCTTTCGGCGCAAGCAGGACGATGCGCAGTTTCCGATCGACTTCGAACTCGGGATCAGGGGCACGGACCTCGTGCTGCCGAAAGGCGTCATTCAGGGACGAAAGCTCGACCTGTTGTTGCGCGAGCTAACGCTGCGTACCTCGCATATCAGCGACTTTGACGATCTGCCAATACCGTTCCGTGCCATTGCGTCCGACATCGAGCGCGGCGAGGCGTACGTAATGGGAAACGGTGACCTCGCGAAGTCCATTCGCGCGAGCATGTCCGTGCCGGGCGCCTTCGCACCCGTTCGAATAAAGGGACGCTTGCTGGTTGATGGTGGTCTGATCGGCAACCTTCCCGTGGACGTCATGCAACAGCTGGGCGTCGATGTGATCATCGCCGTCGATGTCGAGTTTCCGCTGTATGGCCGGGACGAACTGGGTTCCGCGCTTGCGATTTCGGAGCAGATGCTGACGATACTGATTCGCAAGGAAACGCTGCGGCAAATCGACAACCTCGGACCGCGGGACGTGTTGATCCGTCCGGAACTCGGAATCTATGGATCCACAAATTTCGGCGATATAGCCGAGACCATAGAACCCGGCGAAGCTGCCACGCGTGCGCAGTCCGGGGCCTTGCAGCGGCTCGCAGTCGATGCGGCGACCTATCAGGCCTACCACGCGCGCCGCACCCGCACAGCGCCGCTCGACGATGAGCTCGCGTTCGTCAGGGTGGTGCACGAGGGCAGGCTGTCACCGGCGGTGGTCGAATCGCGTCTCAGCGTCGAAGCCGGGGACCCGATCGATCCGCAGCCGCTTGCAGAGAATGCCGAAAGGCTTTACGGCCTGCAGTTGTACGAACACGTCGGCTACAGTCTTGTTAAAGAAAATGGCCGCACGGGCGTGGAATATCGCGCAACCACCAAGAGCTGGGGACCGAATTTTCTGCAGTTCGGCGTGTCGCTGGAAGAGGACTTCGAAGGGTCGACCAATTTCAATATCAAGGCCCGAATGACACGTGCGGGTTTGAATCGGCTGGGCGCCGAATGGCGCACGGATGTTCAGCTCGGCACGGACCCGGAGCTGTTCACGGAGTTCTACCAGCCATTGAGTTTCGATTCGCGCTGGTTTGTTGCGCCTCGGATGCAGATGGCGCAATCAAATCTCAACGCGTTTTTGTTCGATCAGACCATTGCGAGGCTGCGCCTGTCCGAGGGCGAGGCAGGCCTCGACATCGGTCGCGAGTTGGGAACGTTTGGCGAGTTCCGCGTCGGCGCCTATCGTGGTATTGGTGAAGCCCGCGTCAAGGTCGGTGACCCGGCGCTGCCGAACATCGACTTTGAGTCGGGCGGCGCGTTCGTAGCGCTGCGATTTGACACCCTGGACAATGCTCAATTCCCGCGCCACGGCGTCGAGGCGGACTTACGCTGGACGCTGTCCCGTCCTGGCTTCGGCGCCGACTTCGACTTCGATACGGTTGAGGCCGACGTGACGTCATCATGGAGTCGTGACAAGAATACGCTGCAGCTCGGCATGGCCTTTGCGACGACGCTTGAATCGGACAACCTCGTACAGGACTACTTTCCGCTCGGTGGCTTCCTGCGGCTGTCGGGTATGGAGCGTGGCGAAATCAGCGGGCCGCACGCCGCGCTGGCGAAACTCGTTTATTACCGCAGAGTGGGAGAAACGACAGGCGGAATATTCGATACACCGGTTTACGTCGGCGCGTCACTGGAGGCCGGCAACGTTTGGCAAGCACGCGGCGATATCGATTTCGATTCGATGATGATCAACGGCAGCATTTTTGCCGGCGTCGATACGTTCATCGGTCCCGTGTACTTTGCGGTTGGCTTTGCCGAACAGGGGCGGGCCAACGTATACCTGTTTATCGGCGAACCGCCGCGCTGACTATCGAGAAATTTTCTCGAGCACCTGTGTCGGAGAATCGGTGTTGCGGTAATAACCGTGCCGAATCGCCATTTGCTCGAAGGCAGCATCGCGTTCCCCTTCGGTGGCGAACCAGTGAAGTCGCTCCCAGTCATCGCCGACGACGTTTCGGAGCGTGTCGCCTGCCGGCAAAGTCACGCGAATGCCGAAACTGCGTTCGCGGCCGGCTGTCTCGGGATCGACAAGATTGTGTTGATGGCAAAAGTCCACGGACAGATTCCTTCTGAGCTGCTCAGCGCATGGGCAGCGCGAGTATACCGGAAGTCACGGCGAGTGCATCAAGTCTGCTGCCCACGATCACCGGCTCCTTCGCGGTCCGACCAACCGAAAATCTTGCGCGTGACAAACAGGTAAACCGGCTTGAACAGCCCCATCCATGCGCGTGACAGGCCGGAGGGATTATCGAGCATGCGTCGTTCGCGTTGCGTCAGGTCGTCAGGACAATACGTTCTCTTGTGCTTGAGTAAATGTCGAATATCCTCGCGCGCAGCCATCCGAAACAGCCGCCCCCTGTTTTGCGAATGCCACGCGAGTTGAAAGTCGATGAACGCGGCCGAACCATCATCACGGACAAGCAGGTTGGGTTCCTTGGCGAGGTCGTTGTGGGCGACGCCAGCGCGGTGCATACGCCGCAGCAAACGTGCGGCGTTCAGAAAATAGGAGTTGTCGGACGGTTTTCCCATGTGCATCGGGACGCCAGCGAGGTAGCTCCGCGTGAGCCTGTCTTTGTCATAATGAATGAGAGCCGGGACGCCATCGAGTCCATCCAGTGCAGCCAGTCCCCTGGCCTCGCGTCTCAGCAGCAGGCGAGCAAGCCATCTGACCCACCAGCGCGCGGATCTCGTATCGCGCAGAATCGAGGGCTCAGCAGCTGAAGGCCGCAGCCACACCTCCCCGAACAAGTCTTTTTTCAGCAGTCGCGCATCGCTCATAAGGCCAAGAATACCGTGCCGCGTGCAGGGTTTCTGCAGTTGGCACTGGCGATACGGCTCGGAAATGCACAGAATGGAGCAGCGCACAGCAGCGGAGCCAGCATTGGCCGGGGATTTCAACGAACAGGCGTCGAGCGACGAACGCGAGCAACTGGATGCAACCGGTGAGTTCTTCAGCGTCGGTGCGCCCCTGCACGCGGTGCGCGCGGGTTACATACGCAGAAACGCCGACGATCTCCTTTACGAAACGGTTATTTCGGGCCGCTACGCGCATGTGCTGGCGCCGGACCGCAGCGGCAAGTCCAGCCTCATCGCCGCGACCGCGGCGCGGCTCGAAAACAACGGCTGCAAGATTGCGGTACTTGACCTGCAACAAATCGGCGTTCGCGATGGTGGCGGCGATCCGGGACGCTGGTATTACAACATTGCCTATCGTTTGCTTCGTCAGCTCCGAATTCGTCATGACCTGCAATCCTGGTGGCAGGACAAGTCGGTTCTGAGTAATCGTCAGCGGCTCGTCGAATTCTATTCCGAGGTTATCCTGCAGTTCGTGCCTGAACGCATTGTCGTATTTGTCGATGAAATTCAGTGCATCGAGGAAGTTCCTTTTGACGACCAATTGCTGGCAAGTATTCGCGCAGCGCATAACGCACGAACGACGGACCCGGATTTTTCGAGGCTGTCGTTCGTATTGTTGGGCGAGTGCGATCCGGTGAGCCTGGTCGAGGAAGCCGAGCTTTCTCCGTTCAACGTGACGGCACCGATTCCGCTAAATGATTTTACGCGTGAAGAACTCAACCTGTTTGCCACGGAGTTAAACCTGGGGCAACACGAAGCCGCGGCGGCACTGGATCGCATTTTTCACTGGACCCGCGGCCAGCCCTATCTGAGCCAGAAGTTGGCTCGCGCTATTGCCCGGGAAGGGGTGGACAGCGATATAGTGGCGCTCGTCGACCGCGTGGCAACACGGCAAATAGCGGGACGTGCGGCATTGCACAGTGAACCGCACATGAGCCACATCCATCGGGCCATCGTGAATGACATTAAGCGAAAAGAGCCGCTGCTCAATCTGTACGGCAAGATTCGCAAAGGGGTCGAAGTGGCGGCCGACCTGGGGTCGCCGATGCAGCGCAGGCTTATGGCGGTCGGATTGCTCGAGATCGATGAAGATGGCACCTTGCGCGTGCGCAATCGCTTGTATGACAGAGTGTTCACGGCCCGCTGGGCGAACGAAAATCTGCCGGTCCGCTTAAAGGTGCCGGCGTTGGTTATTGCCTCCTTCCTGTTACTAGCGCTGATTCCGTTCTGGTATACGCAGTGGCTACCGCGTCCGTACGTGGCGATCCTGGCCTCGCCCACGATCGAGCTGGAGACGGCCAGCGACGCCTACCGTAACCTGCGGTCGTTCCCGGGGCATGCGGACATTGCCGATAATCTGTATCGGGTTTTCCTGACGCGGCGCGCGCGACTCGCGGCCGAGGAAAGTGAGCTTGATCGGGTTGTAGCGCTGACGGAAACCCTGCCCGACGCAGGGCGATTGCCGGAGGTGCTGGCAGCGGAGTTCTGGGATCGAAAGGTGCAGGCGGCCAAGCGACAGGAGCGCCGCGATGACGCGTTGATTGCGTCCCTGAAGTCTCTCGTCACGTCGACGCCACGACGCCGCCAGGTTGCAGCCAACCTTATCGCGGACGACTACCCGATGCTGCTCGCGAGCCTGCCGGCCCCCAAAGGCTCAAGGACTGTATTCGACCCTGTCAGTATGCTGCTGACGTCGGCCGACGGCGCGCGACTGTCACAATGGTCATACGCGACGGAGAACGTGCAACAGCGTGACGATTGGTCGGTCACCGCGCTTGACGTGATTCCCCTGGTGCGTCGCGTCGTCGTAAGTCGCGAAGGGGTCGTTAACAGGGTCGGTTTGAGCCTGACGATCAGCCATGCTCGCCTGTCCGATCTGCGCATAAAAATAATCGCACCGTCCGGTCGTACCATTGAGGTGGAGACCGGGCTTGAGCGGGCCTCGAGCAACGACACGATTCGCATTGCACCACAACAATTGCGCGAATTGATCGGGGAGTCTCTCGCCGGTACGTGGACGGTCAGCGTTCGCGACGAAAACCTGGGAATTGCCGGCCAGTTCGTTGGCTGGAATCTGAAGCTTAATTCGCAAGGGAATATCGAGGAGTTCCAGCGCGGCCTTAATATCCCTGAGCCCGTCGAACGCGAAACCGACAGTATCTGGTTCGATGCGAGTGGCCGCTACGCGGTTGCCCGTGCAATGCAGAGCGACAGCGCGCGTATCTGGGATCTTGCCTTTGCGGAACCGGTTCGCGCGATCGCCGTCAATGAGAATGAAATCCTCGTCGGCCTTGATGCAGGGGCACGCCGTCTGGTCACTGCGACGCAGGACAGCGTGAATTTGTGGGACACAGCGTCGGGTGATCGGGTTGCCTCCATGCCCGTAGGATTCGGTAGCTCTGATGCCAGGCTGACGGCCGACGGCACGCACCTGTTTGTCGAGCGTCGCAGTGATGTTGAGACAAAACTCGAAGTCTGGTCTCTGGATACGGGTGACAGAGCGGCCGAAGTGTCGGTTGCCGGCGCGCCTTCCCTCGTTGTTGTCGACCCTACGGGCAGCCGCGTAGCGACCGCGGACTACGATCGTGCGGTACGTGTCTGGGAGTTTGCGACGGGAGAATTGCATGCACAGCTTGACTTGCCGGCACAACCGAGCGCTATTCAACTGGCTGCCGGCGGAACGGCACTGGGCGTGGTATACGGTAACTCCGGCGTGTCGTTGTGGAGTGTCGATCGCCCACAGCAGTCGCTGCTCGAGCAATTCGGCGCGGGTCGCTGGCAGCTTGTCTTCTCGCCCTCAGGCAGCAGCGCGCTCGTTGGCAGGCCGGATATCGGCTTCCAGATGTATGGCAGCCGTGATGGACGGCATATTGGCCCGCCCGTCGGTGTTCGTCGCGACGCATTTTCATCGGACCTGCTTGCCTATAGTCATGATGAGAAGGTAATCGTGACCGGATCGGCCGAGGGCATGGTGCGTATCTGGAACGCGCCGGCGGCGGACGCTGCGGCGATCGTCGAAGCCAGCGAGCACGAAGTCTGGAAACCGTCGGCCGATCGTGTCCTGGCGGCGACACCGGACGCAACTCGTCTGCTTATTGGTGACCCGGCCGGGCACGTACACGTGATTCCTGCCGGCGCCAGCCTGGATGACTTGAAGATTATCAATGACGATGTCAGCTTCGTCGGGCACAACGCCGACGTCCGGGTGCTGAGCGTCAACGCGAGTGGTTCACTGGCGGCGAGCGCGGCATCCGATAATTCGATCAGAATCTGGAATACTGCGAGCGGCCAACCGTTGCCGCATATAGCGGAAATTTCCGGCGCCGCAGTGACGCGAATGGTGTTTTCACCCGACTCGTCGTTGCTCGGTGTCCTCAACGATGATCGGGTCTGGCTGCTTGCGGTCGAAAGCGGCGACCTGGTCGCTGAGTTCGATCTTGGCGAGTCACATGCAGGCATTGCCTTTGCGAATGACGAGCGACTCTTTGTCGGTGGAGCCAGCGGATCGTTGCGCTTGATCAACCTGGACGGTGAGGGTGGCTGGAGCTCAAGACAGGTCTGGAAGGGCGCCGCGCCCATTCGTGCACTAGAGGCGTCGCCTGGCGGTAAGTATCTGATTCTTATCGATTCGAATAACCTCGCGAGTCAATTCATTCTGGCCGAAGGACGCATTGCTGACCACGTTCTGCAACTCCCCGCCGCCACGCAGGACGTCACATTTGGCGACAGTGACAGCCATGCGATGTTTCGCACTTCGCGCTGGGTGCACAGGGCCAGTTCTTCGATGGCGGGCCTGATCTGGCAGGACAGCGTGTTCGTGCCCAGAGTATCGAATGGGGCAAGAATCGTCCCGGGCAAGACCGAGGAGGCAGGTGTGGCCAGTAATCGCCTGTACCTGCCGGCGGTGCGCAATGGCTTCGTCGAACTCGTTGAACTGGCCTTCAGAGGGTCATCCAATCCGGGCCTGTTCGGCAACAAGGATGAATTGCTCCAGGAATGGCAGACGCGCCTCACGGGAAACGCCGTGCCAGAGGGTGGTTAACAAAGATCGGCGAGTTGTTAGCGGCCTGTCTATCGTGTGTCGCCGCGCAATGTTCTAACGAGTAACTCCAGTTTTTCCGCGGTCACTTCTGACGGGGGTACCGGCTTGCCAAAAGAGACTGGAACGCGGGCGAACAGCCGGCCGGGAATTTTCCGGATACCCCCACTGCGCCGTCGGCTGAACCAGCTACCCCATAATCGCCCCAGCGCGGCGGGCACGACAGGGACTGCACGTCTTTGAATGATCTTCTCGATGCCTGGTCGAAAACGCTGGATCTCGCCGTCGGAAGTAATCCCGCCCTCTGGAAATATGCAGACGACGTTTCCTGCGGCGAGCTCCGCATCGACTTTTTCAAATGCTTCATCCATCAGCTGCTTGTCTTCTTTTGCCGATGCGATGGGAATTGCCTTGGCGGTCTTGAACAGGAAATTCAATAACGGTATTTCAAAAATCTTGTACCACATGACAAATCGCATCGGGCGCCGCACCGAACCGCCCAGGATAACAGGGTCCATGAAACTGACATGGTTGCAGACAACCACAGCGGGTCCCTTGCTCGGAATGTTGTCGAGTCCCGTTGGGCGCAATCGGTAAACGACGTTAATGACGATCCAGGCCAGGAACCGCATCAGGAATTCCGGTAGCAAGGAGAAAATATAAACTGCGACGACGGCATTCAATACGGCGATGATCACGAATAGTTCAGGGATCGAGAAACCGGACCTGAGTACTGCAAGTGACAAGATGGCTGCGCTTACCATTAGTAGTGCATTAATGATGTTGTTGGCGGCGATGATGCGGGACAAATGCTGACGTTTGGCGCGCTTTTGTATCAGCGCGTACAAGGGAACGCTGTAGAACCCCCCGAAGGCGCCGAGCAAAGCGAGATCAGCCAGGATGCGCCAGCTTCCGCTGCGCGAGAGAAACGCTTCGATCGATGCAGCAGCCAGGCTGTTAGCGTCAGGTTGCGCGAAATAGAGATCGATCGCGAACAGGCTAAGTCCGATAGCACCAAAGGGCACCAAACCGAGCTCAATGCGGTGCCCGGACATGCGTTCGCACAATAAGGAACCGATGCCAACGCCAACGGCGAACGCAGTCAACAGGCACGTCGTAATCGCCTCGTTGCCATTGAGGATTTCGAGCGTGTACGCCGGTATCTGGATCGTCATGGCAGAGCCGAAAAACCAGAACCATGAAATGCCGAGTATCGACAAAAAGACACTGCGTTCTTCGCGGGCGTACTGGATGATGCGCCAGGTTTCCTGCCACGCGTTCCAGTTTATGCGAAGGGTGGGATCAACTGCCGGCGTGCGGGGCACCTGGCGACTCGTCATATAGCCTGATAGCGCAACGGCTATCAGGCAAGCGCCTAGCACTGCCTGTTTGCTCAATCCCGTGCCAGCGGCGATTTCGTTTCCGACCACGATCCCGCCGATAATCAGGCCGAGAATGATCGCTACGTACGTGCCCGACTCAACCAGTGCATTGCCGCCGACCAACTCATCGTCATCCAGCTTTTGTGGCAGGTAAGCGTACTTGACCGGACCGAACATCGTTGACTGGCAACCCATGAGAAATAACACGAGCAAGAGCAGTGGGTAGCTCTCGGAGACCAGTGCGAATGCGGCGAGGAGCATCAGGGCGATTTCGAGCGTCTTGATGCGCCGAAACAGCATCGATTTTTCGTATTTGTCGGCAAGCTGCCCCGCGGTCGCGGAAAACAAGAAAAACGGCAAAATGAACAGGCCGGCGGCGACGTTCGCGAGCTGCGTGTGGTTCATGCCCGCAACGAGTACGCCCTGGAACGTGATCAGTATGACCAGGCCGTTACGAAAGATATTGTCGTTGAGCGCTCCGAGGAACTGGGTGGCGAAGAATGGTGCAAACCGACGTTGGCCGAGAAGCTTGAATTGACTCGATCCTGGCAATGGTCCGCACCCCTCGTATGTGCACGGCGTCACTATAACGCGAATAAGCGCCGATTCTGCTCGAAAAAGTGCGAAGTCGCACCGCCGCGCCGGGTTGACGGTTTTGCTATCATTGCGATTGACGTACCATGATTTCTCGAGCAAATGCCAAAATTTTGAATAATGATGCGCGAATGAAAAAGCAGTTGACACTATACCTGTGCGGTTTTGCACTGCTGGCCGGTTGCGGCAAGGAACCTGCGCCACGGACCGTTACCGAATTCGTCGATAACCCGATGTTGCTCGAGGCGGCGGTGGTCCGGTGTGCGCAGGACCGCGCCAAGACCAAGTACGAAGCGGAATGCGTCAACGCGCGCCTGGCTGTTGCTCGCGTCCAGGCCAGGGAAGAGGCAGCGGCCAAAGCGGCGCTGGAGGCTCGTTCGGAAAGCAAGATGAAGGCTATCCGCAGAAATGCGGCCGCGGCCGCCGAAGCGCGCCGGCGTGCACAAGAGGCCGAGCGTGCACGCGAGGAAGCCGAGTATCTGGCTCAATTTGGCGTCTCGCCATCGAGCGATTCAGAAACGGCCGATTCGGGTACAGGCGACGTGTCGGTCGAGGGCAATTTGCCCGTGGCCGTCGTACCGGAAGCCGAGGCTGCTGACGCCGTCGCCGTTGACCCGGACGCGCGCCCGGCGAACGATGCCGGCAACGCGCCGGTGGCAGAGCTACCCTCGACGGATCTCGACGCGGTTCGTGACGAATTGCGGCGCCGCAACGAAGAGGGCGGGAACTAGCTTTCCGTCTGCGGCATCGTCCGCACATGCAGGTCCCGCTGCGGAAACGGAATCTCAATGTTGTTGTCTTTGAACGCCTTGTAGATAGCGCAATTCAGTTCGTGCGTGACGCGCCCGCGATCGACGGGTCGGGCTATCCAGCCCAGTAACTCGAAATTCAGACTGGAATCGCCGAAGCTGCGAAAACGCACTCGCGCTTCAGGATTGCGCACGATATCCGCATTGTCATTCGCGACGTTTTCGAGCGTGCTGATGACATGATCGATATCGCTTCCGTAAGCGACGCCAACCGCCACGCGAATCCTGTGTTGCTCAGAGGGGCCGCCGGCTTCGTTAATGATCTTGCCATTACCGATGATGCCGTTCGGAACCGTGATTTCGATGTCGTCACGAGTCAGTATGCGAGTACTGCGGAGTCCGATGTTGGTCACGATTCCACGTTCACCCGAATCCAGGATAATAAAGTCGCCGGTCTTATACGGCGCGTCCATGATGATCGAAACACCGGCAAAGAGGTTTGACAGCGTGTCTTTTGCAGCGAAGCTGAGCGCCAGGCCCACGATACCGGCGGATGCAAGCCACGCGGTAACGTCGATTTGCCAGGCAAGAAAAATAAAGTAAACCGTCAGTGCAACCAGGACGATCTTCAATACGTTATGCAGCAAGGACTGCATGCCTGTTTCTAGTATCTTGCTGTCTTTTGATCGACCGAATACGACGATCAGGAGGTTCAGCAGGCTGTTCAGCGTGCTGTACCAGACGAAAATTGCGATGGTCTTGAGAATGCCTAACGTGATGAATAACGGCGTATCGGGCATCTCGATTCGACGGGCCGCGAGCGCGAGTCCGAGCAAAACGAACGACAGGAAAACCGGCCGATGCAGCAGCCTGATGAACTGATCATCAAAATTATTCGTCGATCGGCTGGCGATCCGCCCCAAAATTCCGGAGATTATCCAGTCAGCAATCTTGCCGATGAATATAAAAATCGCCGCAATGATTACGGCCTGGAGATAGAGGTTGGGGCCAATCAACTCAGCGAGTTGCTGGACCTTCGCGATTGGGTCGTTCAACGATCTATGCGCCGTATCATCTAGTAATTGGGGTCGTACTCAGTTTCGTCATTTTCGGACTCGCCAGCTTCCGGCATGCCAAAAGTGCGAACGTTGGAAGATTCCTGCTCCGCCGGCTCGGTACCCGCGCCTGCCTGCATACCGGGCGACGTTGGCAAGCGCCGTGTCTGCGCAGTCAGTATCTGCACAAATGTGTTCGCGATATCGGGCGCGATGGTCGGAGAACTGACGAATATTTTTTCGGGCGTCATGCTGCTTGAGCTGTAGAACGCAGCGTTGGCTTTGCGGTCCATTGTGACACCGGCGCCTTCGAGCGCGACTCCGGCGAACAGGCCGCGGCTACGTGAATAGGATACGACTTCCGCTTTGAGCAAGATATCGGTAGCGATCGACGTATGACGACCCACCGGTCCCGCGGCAACGGATGCGTCCGCACCCAGCGTAAGTTTGCCGTTCGCTATGCCATCTACGCCTTTGCGTGTCTTGAACACGAGGATGATGTCCGTCGACTGTGCGCCGATCTGCCAGCCGACGCTGCCGCCCGTCAGCGTGATGAACGCCGGGTTGCTCCAGGAATTATCGTCCTGACGCACAACCAGGATTCCTTTGCCGCGTCGCGCGCCAAGGCCGAACGCGGCTTTAACGACATTGGGCACAACCGCCACCGCATAAGCGCGTGAGAGCAACGACGGCGGAATCGTTTTCTCCGGAATTCGCAGCAGTTGATCCAGAACATCGGCGGCATCCGCGACACGCTTTTCTTCACGGGTGGCGGCAAAACTGGTCGACGTAAAGATCAGGGCCAGTAAGGAAAACGTGACCAGGATGCGTGTGTTGTTCATGTTGGTGTCCGACAGAGAAATCGCTCAGTAGTTCTATATTACGCGAAAAACAGCGCGCCAAGAATGCGTATCGGCTTTTTAAGGCCAGCGGGCCGGCCGGCGCACGAGGATCGGCGGCAACGGATAGTTCAGCGTTGCGCAGACCGCGCGAATCAGCTCGGCTTCACCAACGGAAAGCGTTGCATCATGCGCCGCTGTTGCACTAATGGCCCGCAGCAGGGTTTCCTTGCCTTTGTTATTCAGTCCGAGGAGCACATCGAGGCTATGGTCGAGGACCGCAACGGTGTAGCTCCGGTCCGACTGAAACTCGAAGGACTGCGCCCATTTACCGAGCGTGGCGCGGCCGGACTGAAAGGCCGCCTCGCTCTGTTCCTGCGTCTCATGACCGTAATCCGCAAGTACTCGCAGCAGGTCGATTGTCGCGTTGCGCAGTTCGCGCTTGCCAGCGCGAATTGCCGTGCGACGCCCCGACGGGTCGATGGCCTGGCCCAAGTTGCTCATGAGGATACGGTAGAAACAATATTCGTAGAAATCGACCTCGCCGTCGATCTCGATCATGCGCGTTGCCAAAGACACGAGGTAGCTTAAGTGTTGGTTGGGCCGGAGTTTGAGCGCCGGGAACGCGATTGCGAGCAGCGGCAGGCGGTATTCGGCACTGACGGTCGACAGTTCGTCGTAATAGCGCCGCAGTAACCGTGTGCGTTCGGCGCCGAGCTGTTCCCTTGCGAGAGAGAGCTGCCGATCCACCACAGTGCCGTCACGATGCAGTATCAGGGCAATGGTCAGAAGGTACGCAAATTCAGCGGAATGAGCGGCCGCGTATAACGACTCGGGCACGGACTGCCGCAGGTGTTGCGCGTAGACGATGTGCTCGCTCTCCGGATGGCCTACGGTTTCCGCGATGGACTCGGCCAGCACGGCCGTTCCACCGCTCGCAAGCGCCGTGGTCACATCGCTGGCGAGGCCACGATGAACGGCGTCCGAATCGCTTGCGGCGCTGCGCCGACGCGGGTCGACGCGCGGGAATTCCGCTTCCTTGAAACTCGGATCCAGTGCCTGGATGCGTTGGACCAACGGCGGGTGTGTGGCAAATATTCCGCTGAACCTGGCGCCCGTGCCGAACAACATGTGGCTGATTTCTTCCGGATCGGCTGATTTGATCAGCGAACCTGCACTGTAGCCGCCGATCTTCTTCAGGGCATTCGCGATGCCGGTACTTTGTCGCGTGAACTGCACGGCGGACGCATCCGCGAGGTACTCGCGTTGCCGGGAAATCCCCGCCTTGATGATGCGGGCGAAGAATACGCCGATACCGCCGATAATGACGAGACCCAGACCCACGACGAGGGCGACCGGGGCGCCGCGGTTACGGCGACTCGAGACGATACTCGTGTGGTGTCCCCCGCGAACAATCAGCCTGCCGATCAGTCCCAGGACCATAATTCCGTAAAGCACGCCCATCAGCCGAATATTGAGTCGCATGTCGCCATTGAGAACATGGCTGAACTCGTGCGCGATCACACCCTGAAGCTCATCGCGGTCGAGTAACTCCAGTGTGCCGCGAGTGACGGCGACCGCGGCGTCGCTGGGTGTGTATCCAGCCGCAAAAGCATTGATGCTGCGTTCTTCCTCCAGCACATAGATCTCTGGAACCGGCACCCCCGACGCGATCGCCATTTCCTCAACAACGTTGCGCAATCGCCTGCGCAGCGGATCCTGAACGTCCGCCGGCACGAGCGTGCCACCCATTTGTGTCGCGACGCGTCCGCCACCGGCGGAAAGGACGGATGTTTTGAACAGGGTGGCGCCGAGGATGAACAGGGTGGTCACAATCGCCGTAGCGATGAGCACTGGCCCGTGCTGGACAAGAAATTCGCCCTTCGGGTAGCCGAGGTTCGTAGCGTAGGCATAGCCCGTCTCGGAAAAATTGAACAACGCAACGCCGACCAGGGCCGTCACGGCAAGGACGATGGCCAGGGTTGCGACAATGTAGGCCGCCACCAGGCGTCGCGACGTCTGGCGTGCACGGTCCTGCGCGTCAAAAAAGTTCACTTAAATGTCAGGTAAATGAAACGTCCGGCACTTCGCGCTTCTCTTCTGTCTCAATTTCAAGGAAGCTGGCCAGCTCGAAGTCGAAGGTATTGGCGATCATATTATTGGGAAAGTTCTGGGCCGTGTTGTTGTAGCCGAGTACCGCGTCGTTAAAGGCCTGGCGCGAAAACGCGACCTTGTTCTCGGTGCTGGCGAGCTCCTCCTGAAACTGCATCATATTTTGATTCGCCTTGAGATCAGGATAAGCTTCAGCCAGTGCAAACAGGCGTCCGAGCGCACTGCCCAGGGCAC
Source organism: Woeseiaceae bacterium (assembly GCA_013001045.1). Lineage (GTDB taxonomy): Bacteria > Pseudomonadota > Gammaproteobacteria > Steroidobacterales > Woeseiaceae > UBA1847. Next base: position 29,299 of record JABDNG010000043.1, read on the forward strand.
CTTCGGAAGCCCCGAGTTTCTTGATGGCTTCGGCGTTGGCCGGGTCGGCTTTCGCGGCATCCAGGCTGGATACAGCGCTATTGCGTGCCTGAACAACGGCCTCGAGGGTTTCGCGCTCATGCTTGATATAGCCCTTGACGGCCTCGACGAGATTGGGAATGAGATCGTGTCGCCGGGTAAGCTGCACGTCGATTTGTGCGAACGCATTTCTGACGCGATTGCGTTCGTTGATGAGTCGGTTGTAGATACCGATCGCCCAGAACACTATTGCGGCAATTACGCCCAGGAAAATCAAGAATGAAGTCACTGTCCGGCTCCTTACAAATGGATCAACAGAGCAAGCATAACTCCCGGCTTGGACTAAGACTAGTAACGCTCTTGCTGCTGGTGCCGGGCTCGGCGGCACTTTCTGACTGGGTGAGCGATACCAGGCCCCTGATGGGCACTGAGGTCAGTGTCCATCTGTGGAGCGAGGATGCAGAGCAGGGGCAGGAGGCGCTCGAGGCTGTATTCGCGGAGACGGCTCGCATCGATCGTCTCATGAGTACCTACAAAGACGATAGCGAGATCTCCAGGGTCAACCGCGTGGCGGCCACTCGTGCGGTAGCCGTCGGAGAAGAGCTCTTTCAACTCATCCAGCGATCACTCGACATTTCGGTCCTGACGCTTGGGGCATTCGATATTACCTTCGACAGCGTGGGCCAGCATTACGATTTTCGATCCCGCCAGCGTCCCGACTCGGAAACCGTCGAGACGGAGCGAGAGAATATCGACTACCGCTATGTCCGCTTGACAAAGGCGTCCGGCACGGTCGCCTTCCTGAAGGAGGGTGTTCGCATCAATCTTGGCGGTATCGCGAAGGGCTACGTCGTCGAGCGCGGTGTTGATATCCTCCGCCACCTTGGCGTGCAGCACGCCATCGTCTCAGCCGGCGGTGATTCCCGTCTGCTCGGGGACCGGCGTGGCAGACCCTGGATGGTGGGCATTCGCGATCCCAGGAATGACGGGCAGGTTGCCATATCCGTGCCACTCGTAGACGAAGCCATTTCGACGTCGGGTGATTATGAGCGGTATTTTGACGAGGATGGCGTCCGCTACCATCACATCATTCAACCGACGACCGGGGTCCCGGCAAGCGGCGTGCACAGCGCCACCGTTTTCGGACCTGACGCGGTTATCACCGACGCGTTGTCGACCTCGGTGTTTGTCATGGGCGTGAAGCGCGGCCTTACACTGATCGGCACGTTGCCCGACTACGAGAGTATTGTGATCGATTCCGAAGGTCGCGTTTATTATTCTGACGGACTGCAACAGCCCACCGCAGAGGCATTCGAATAGCAAAAAAACTGCGGAATGTCGCGGAAAGGCGACGTATTTTCACTGCAATTTCAGCCTCATGTGCCTATCATTAAGAAAAAATCTCCGGCCGAAGAAAACGGTTGCTACAACAACCATTTGACGTAATCTGGCACGATTGCCGAGCCCACCTGTGTCGATGTAGCTTATGCCATTATGTTGAGGAAATACGGGCATTTGTGACCATTATCACGCCCCGGGGCGGCTATGACTGTCACCATTCGGGATTGACAAAGGGCCGGCGAAAGCGCGTTTCAAGGGAAGGAAGCGGGCCAGCAGCAGAAAAGGGATAGAAAGATGAAAATCAAACATTCAGTCTTGGGTCTTGTTGTTTGCATTCTTGCGGCAAGCAGTCTCGCGTCATCCGGCCTGGAAGGGCAACAGGCACCTGATTTTGCACTCAAGAGCTCGTCGGGCGAGAACCTGAGGCTTTCGGAGTTTCGCGGTGACGTCGTCATGATCAACTTCTGGGCAACCTGGTGCGGCCCGTGCCGCCAGGAAATGCCGCTGCTCGACGAGCTGTTTACGCGCTACCAGCGCGTGGGTTTCAACCTGCTCGGCGTGAACATTGATGACGACTCACGGCGCGCAATGAAGATGATCGACGAGCTCGGCGTCACCTTTCCGGTGTTGTTCGATGCAGACAAGGATGTCAGCAAATTGTATGCGGTTGAAGCCATGCCGGTAACGGTCCTGGTCGACCGCGAGGGCAGAATTCGTCATGTACACCATGGCTACAAGCCCGGCTACGAAGAAAAATACCTCAATCAGATTCGCTCATTGTTAAGAGAGTAATGCCGTGACAAAGACATTGAAAAGCCTGGTGGCGACTGCGGCGCTAGCGTTCAGCCTGGGTTCGATGGCACAGGACGCAGCCCCAATGAATGCTGATTCGGCACTGGCGGAGGCGACGCGCCTGGAGGCCGCCGAGTCGGAGTCACGTGAACAGTTTCGCAGTATCGATCAAGATGTGCAGAGGCTGAAGAAGGAAGTCCTTGATCTCAATCGGGACCTGTTTCTATTGGAAGAAGAGCTGTTGTTTCCTGCGAATTCCCAGGTGGCGTTCTTCATCTCCATGGACGTGGGCGAATACTTCGAACTCGACTCGGTGAATATCAAGATCGACGGCAAGGAAGTCGCTAATCATCTTTACACGATTCGCGAAGTTGATGCCCTGGTTCGCGGAGGCGTGCATCGTGTGCACATGGCGAACCTGAAAACGGGCGATCATGAGCTCATCGCCATCTTTACCGGCAAGGGGCCACACGTTCGCGATTACCGTCGCGGCGCGACCCTGACCTTCGACAAAGGAATTGGCGCCAAGTACGTCGAGCTGAAGATTACCGATCGCGTCAGGAAACAGCAGCCAGAATTCATCATCAAGGAATGGGAGTGATCTTTGCCAAAAGGTCGCCCACTACCTAAGTGCTGCGGTTTGTTGTTGGCGCTCGCAGCGCTGACGCAAACCGTCCAGGCAGCCGACGCTGGCCACGAACCAGTCGTTGTGCAGGACCCGCAATATGGCGAGGTCCTGTTTTATTTTTATCAGGAAGATTATTTCCCGGCGATCGTGCGATTGCTGGCGGCGAAAGAGCAGCAGCAACTGGATCATCATGCCGAAGAGGCGGAGCTGCTTCTCGGCGGCATGTATCTGTCCTACGGCCATCACCTCGAGGCGGCCGAGATCTTCGAACGGCTGCTGGCCGACAATGTCGCCCCCGACATTCGCGACCGTACCTGGTTCTTTCTCGCCAAGATCTGGTACCAGCGCGGCTATCTCGATAAGTCACAGCAAGCACTGAGCTATATAAGAGGGGACCTTCCGGAAAACCTTCAGCGTGAAGCGCTGATGCTCGACGCGCAGATTCTGATCGATGCAGGAAACTATAACGCCGCTATCACCCGGCTGCAGAATTGGAAGGGCAAGACGGAGTGGGCGAGCTACGCTAAATTCAATGTCGGCGTTGCGCTGGTGCGCCTGGGCCGGGTGGACGAGGCGGCGCGATTGCTCGACGACCTCGGTAATCTGGACCCGTTCAATGAAGAAATGATGTCGCTGCGCGACAAGGCGAACCTGGCGCTCGGCTACGCTTATTTGCAGGATGGCCAACCGCAAGCGGCAAAACCGCCGCTGCAGCGCGTTCGACTTAAAGGGCCTTTTTCCAATAAGGCGTTGCTGGGGGCGGGTTGGGCCGACGCGGAAATGGACAACTACGAGCGAGCACTGGTGCCGTGGATGGAGTTGCAAGGTCGCGACTTGCTGGACTCGGCGGTTCAGGAGTCCATGCTGGCAATTCCTTACGCCATGGCCAAACTGGAATCGATCAACCAGGCCGCGGACCATTACCTGAACGCGATCGAGGCGTTCTACGAGGAAACCAATCGTCTGGATCGCGCAATTGGCGACATCGAGTCGGGCCGCTTCTTCGAGGCCTTTCTGGATGATAATCCTCTCGATAGCACCGGCTGGTACTGGCGTCTTGACGCGATGCCCGAGGGCCCGCAAGCGCGCTACCTGTTTCACTTGCTCGCAACCCACGAATTTCAGGAAGGCCTCAAGAACTACCGTGACCTGAGCTACCTGCACCGGAATCTCGACGAATGGCAGCGCAATATTGACGTTTACGGCACCATGCTCGCGACGCGACGGGAAGCCTACGCGAATCGCTTGCCACGTACGAATGATGCACTGCTGCGCGCCGACCTGGACGGCCTGGTTGCTCGCAAGCTCGAACTTGATTCAACACTGAACAATATCGAAGAGAGTAGCGACTGGCTTGCACTGGCGACGCAGGATGAGTTCGATAGGTGGGGCGAAATCACAGGCCTCGAAAATACGCCGTCCTTGCAGGCGGATATTCCAGAAGCTCTTGAAGTGCGAGACAAGATCGGGCTCTTGAAGGGCGTCTTGCAATGGAATCTTGAGCGTGACTTTCGCGATCGTCTCTGGCGCATTCGGCGGAATCTCCGCCAAACGGGCGAAGCGCTTGTGGCGATGCAGCGTTTACGACGTCAGATCGATGAGTCCAAGCGGCTCGAGCCGTTATACTTCGATGCGCTCGACAATCGCGTAAACGGTCTTGCTCCTCGCATCGAGGGCACAAAGATGCGCATCGAAGACGCCCTGGCGCAGCAACGTGCGTTCCTGCAGTCGATCGCAGTCGGCGCACTGCAGGCGCAAAAACAGCGGCTGGATATCTACACGGTGCAGGCGCGTTTTGCGCTCGCGGCCATTTATGATCTTGCGGCAACGGTCGGCGAGGCTTCGGAATGAAGTTGTGCCGCTTCGTCTCGCTCGCTGCGCTGGCCCTGGCCCTGTCGGCGCCGGCTGCCGGCGATCGCGTCAAGAAGAAGGACACGATCAAGAGTCTTGACAAGAAAACGGTGGAGATCCGGCCCGGCAAGGTTATCCTCGATGGCTCCGAACTTGCCCGCGACAACTATCGCGCATTCCTTGACCTGGTAACGGAAGATCCTGAGCTTCGCGCTGAAGCCATGCGTCGCCTGGGCGACCTGGAGCTCGAAGCGAGCGAGGCCGAGCAGCTGGCAAGCAATATCGATTCACTGGAATCCATGGCCTATGACAACGCCGTCGGGCTCTATCAGCAATTGCTTGAAGCCTATCCCGATTATCGTCGCAACGACACCGTGTTGTACCAATTGGCGCGGGCGTATGAAGTCGGTGGCCGCACCGATGAGGCGCTCGAGGTGCTCGAGGAGCTCGTTACGGATTTTCCGAATACCGTTCTGATTGACGAGGTGCAGTTTCGTCGCGGCGAAATGCTGTTTCTGCGGAAACGCTACAACGAATCGGAAGCAGCGTACCAGGCCGTAAGAGACTACGGCGAAGAATCACGTTTCTATGAGCAGTCGCTTTATAAACTGGGTTGGTCCCAGTTCAAACTGGCATGGCACGAGGACAGTCTCGATCCATTTTTTGAATTGCTTGATCGCAAGATTACAGGCGTGGACATTGGCGAGGGTGAGCAGAGGCTCAGTAGTCTGCCGCGAGCCGAACGTGAGCTCGTAGAGGATACGTTCCGGATCTTGAGCATCAGCTTCTCTTATATGGGAGGCGCTGACAGTATTGATGAGTTTCTGCAGCAGCGTCAGAATCTGGCCTATAGCTACGCGATCTACGACAATCTTGGTGATCTGTATCTTGAAAAAGAACGCTACGTCGATGCGGCCGAAACGTATGGCGCGTTCGTCGACCAGGATCCCTTTCATCCCAAGGCACCGATTTTGCAGGTCGAAGTCATCAATGCGTATAAGGAAGGCGGATTCCCCAGCCTGGTGCTTGAGGGCAAGAAGGGCTTCGTCGAGCGTTACGGCATCGACGGGGAGTTCTGGGTTCGTAATCCTGCCGAGGAAAACCAGGCGGTTGCCTCTTATCTGAAAGCGAACCTCAACGATCTCGCGCAGTATTATCATGCCGAGGCACAGCGCGACGGCAAGAAGAGTGACTACCAGGAAGCAGCGAACTGGTACCGTAAATACCTCGCGTATTTCCCGGGCGAGCCCGACACCGCAAACACCAATTTCCTGCTCGCTGAAATATTGTTCGAAAGTGAGGATTACCGCGCGGCGACCGACGAGTATGAGCGCACCGCTTACGGCTACATGGATCATGATAAGTCCGCGGAAGCCGCATACGCGTCGATACTTTCCTATCGCGAGCACGAAAAATCGCTGGCTGGCGCCACAAAAGACGAGTGGCACCAGAAGTATCTCGATAGCGGCCTGAAGTTCGCCGACACTTATCCTGAGCATCCGGAGTCGGGCGCGGTCTTGACGACCGTAGCTGAAGACCTGTTCGCCCGGAACCAGTTCGATCTGGCGGTTGCCGTCGGGCAAGCCGTGATTGGCAAGCAACCGCCCGTCGAAACCGGGCTGGCTCGCACGGCATGGACAGTCATCGCTCATTCGCATTTTGATCTTCTGAATTTTGTGGAAGCCGAGAGTGCGTATTACAGCTTGAAGAGTCATACACCGGCTGACGATGTCGTCGCGGTCGGGGAAATCAACGACCGAATCGCATCGTCCATTTACAAGCAGGGTGAGAAAGCCCGTGATGCCGGTGATCTCGAGGCGGCCGTAACGCATTTTACGCGCCTCGGTCAGGTGGTCCCCAATTCTGATATTCGCGCAACGGCGGAATACGATGCGGCGGCCGCCTTAATTAATTTGCAAGCCTGGGATCGCGCATCCGGTGTCCTCGAGAATTTTCGACGCGATTACCCGAACAGCGAGTTTGCCGATGACGTAACGAGCAAGCTCGCGGTTACTTACCTGGAGTCCGGCCAGTCGGACCAGGCGGCCGCCGAGTTCGAGCGAATTGCGATGGCCGAGTCGAGTACAGGCGACGTTCGTCGCGAGGCGCTCTGGAAAGCGTCGGATCTTTACAAGCAAACGGGGGCGCTGTCGAGCGAGCAACGGGTTCTGAATGACATCATTCTGCGCTACCCGTCGCCGATCGCGGAATCGATCGAGGCTCGTAATCGACTGCTCGAAATTGCGCGGCAAACCGGCAACGAGCAGGAACGCGTCATGCGACTTCAAGATCTCGTCCAGGCGGATGCGACGGCAGGTGCCGAGCGAAACGATCGAACAAGGTACCTCGCCGCAACGGCAACGCTCGAGCTCGCAGATCCGGTTCGGCAGCGTTTTACTGCCGTCGAGTTGACGCAGCCGTTGGCCGACAGTCTCAAGCTCAAGAAATCGCTGATGGAAGATGTGATTTCCGCTTACACAGTGGCGGCCGATTACGGAGTGGCGGAGGTCACAACGGCAGCGACCTTCCGTCTCGGCGAAGTCTACGAGCAGTTCAGTTCCGACCTGATGGCGTCGGAAAGACCGCTGGATCTCGACGCTGAGGCACTCGAGCAATATGAGCTACTCCTCGAAGAACAGGCTTTTCCTTTTGAAGAAGAAGCGATCGATCTTTACAAGGCGAACGCCGACAGAGCGCCCGATGGCGTTTACGACGAGTGGGTTCAGAAGAGTTTTGAGCAACTCGCGGGCCTGATGCCAGGGCGATACGCGAAGAAGGAGCGCAGCGAAGATGTTGTCACAGCCCTTTACTGATTATGGGCGGCATGCGGCCGTCGTGCTGACCCTTTTCTTGCTGGCTGCCTGCGCCAGCGGTGGTGGCCCGACGGCGCCGGATTCCGGGCCGAAAGCGCAGCCCGCGGAGGTTGCGGGCGGGCTGGACGCCGAGACTTCGATCCCGCCGCAGGTTCGAACGCTGTATGAGCAGGCCGCCGCCGCCATGGCTGCCGGCGATTACGTCGATGCCGAGCTGCGATTCAAGGAATTCCTGCTCCAATACCCGAGCTACCCGGGTGCCCACGTGAATCTCGCCATCATTCACGCAACTAATGAAAATGGCGAGGCCGCACAGTCGGCACTGGACGCGGCTTTGAGGCTGAACCCCAATCATGCCGCGGCGTTGAACCAATTGGGCATGCTACATCGCAAAAATGGCAAATTTCTCGAGGCAGAGGCCGCTTATATGAAGGCCGTCACAGTCAAACCCGATTACGCCTTGGCACACTACAACCTGGGCATCCTCAATGAGTTGTACCTGCAGCGCCTCGATGTTGCGTTGCAACATTTTGAGGACTACCAGGCGCTTGTCGGCGAAGACAAGCAGGTAGAAAAATGGATTGCGGATCTGAGACGCCGCATAGCGGCGGCTCAGCGCACGGCAAACGTGGCGGACTGACGGACATGAGTACTGCAACACGCAAAGTATTCGGCACCGGATTCATGCTCGCCATGACGTTGGCAGCGTTTGCCACTTTCGCCCAGGAGGTAACGGACGACGATCTGATGCCGGCCGTCGACACGTCGCCAAATGATACGGCGTCCGAATCGCGTGCGGACGACCGTCGAGACGCAGAGATCGACGCGTTGGAGCCCAGCGTCACGTCGCCAGTGCTGGCACCGGACATTACGCGAAGCACGACCGGAACTCAGGTGATGGACTCACTTGAGCTCGGCCGAACCGAAATTACGGGCAACCAGGAATTGCCAAAGGTGCTTTATATCGTGCCATGGCAAAAATCAGATCCTGGCGACTTGATGGGCAAGCCCGTCAACTCACTGATCGATGAAGTGCTTGCACCGATCGACAGGGAAGAATTTATACGCAAGGTCGATTACTACAACGACCTGTACGGTGAAGACGAAGATGAGTAGACAGACTGTTTTTAGAGGAGCAGACAAATGAGCACTATCGTGCGGTTTTTCCAGGATGGCGGTGCTTTCATGTACCCAATCCTATTCGTATTTGCAGTTGGCGTCGCGATCGCGATCGAGCGCTGGATGTTCCTGACGGTGTCGGGCGCAAGCAATCGCTCTTTGTGGAAGAAGATCGTGCCTTTCCTGAAGGCCGGTAATTTCCAGGAAGCCGCTGCAGTGACATCAAAATCAAAGGCAGCCATTGGCTCGATTCTGACTTACGGTTTGTACCGCATTAAGTCGGCCCGACGACGCGACGATATCGAAAAGGCAATGGAAGAAAGCCTCATGGAGGTTTTGCCGCGGCTCGAGAAGCGTACGCATTACATCGCGACGCTGGCCAACGTGGCGACACTGCTGGGCCTGCTGGGTACGATTATCGGCCTGATCAACGCGTTCACCGCTGTTTCGAATGCGAATCCGGCAGACAAAGCGGATATGTTGTCTGCCAGCATCTCGGTCGCCATGAATACGACGGCCTTCGGTTTGATGGCCGCTATTCCGCTCTTGCTCGTACATGCGTTGTTGCAGACCAAGACAAACGGTCTCGTGGACAGTCTCGAGATGGCGAGCGTCAAGTTCCTCAATGCTGTGACCGAACGTCAGCTTAAGCACGGGGCGTAAGGCATGATCCGCAGCCGACATAGAGGCGGCCGTCATTATCGGAAAGATGCGGCCGAACTCAATATAACGGCATTCATGAACCTGATGGTGATTCTGGTTCCGTTCCTGCTGATTACCGCGGTGTTCTCACGACTGGCAATTCTCGAATTGAATTTGCCAGGCTCCTCTAACGAGCCCGTGGACCCGCAGGAACAGGTATTTGAACTCGAAGTCATCGTTCGTCAGGAGAAGATCGAAGTCGGCGATCGTAACCAGGGTTTGCTCGGCGTCTACCCGAACAGCGACGACGGTTACGATTATGACGCGCTGCGCACCAAGCTGTCAGAGCTGAAGAAAAGGTATCCGAAGAAGTCGGATGCTTCGATATTACTGGAGCACGACATCGCGTATGAAACGATGGTGAACGTCATGGACATCGTGCGCGTCGCCGAGGCCATCGAGGACGAATCAGTTGTGCGTTCTGACCTGTTCCCGGACATATCGATCGGCGATGCGCCGGTTCTGGATGGAGGGGCATAAGCGATGGCCAGATCCGCTCGCGCAAAACGCATGGAGAAGCACCACAAGCGCAATAAGGGCGCGGGTGCGCTGAACCTGGTTTCACTGATGGATATTTTCACGATCCTGGTGTTCTTCCTGCTCGTAAATTCGTCCGATGTCGAGACCTTACCAAACGCCAAGGACCTGCAGCTGCCTGAATCAATTGCCGAAGAGAAAGCCAAGGAGACCGTGGTTATCCTGATCGGTAAAACCGACATCATTGTGCAGGGCAAACCCATTGCGAAGATTGCGGATGTTATGGCGACAAAGGGCAATGACATACCGGCGTTGCGCAAAGCGTTGTTGTCACAGAATGATCGTGTCCTGCGTCGCGACGCACAGCAAGACATTGCCGGACGTGAAGTTACGATTATGGGGGACAAAGACATCCCCTACCGGCTGGTGAAGAAAGTCATGGCAACCTGCACGGAATCCGATTACGGACGCATTTCGCTGGCGGTGTTGCAGAAGAGTTCGGACAAGCTCGGCAACATTCAGGCCGCACGATAGGCACAGGGACGACATCGTAGGAGTCGCGGAATTGGATTTACCGTTTTACAGAGAGTATGAATTGCCATGGACATCGGGCCAGGGACAAGAGCGTAAGTTCCGGCGCCTGCTCGGCATCGTACTCCTGATCTGTGTCTTGCTGGGAATCGTATGGCCGTTCATTCCGGTCCCGGAACCTGATCCTTACGAGGTCGTTGAGATTCCACCTCGAATCGCCAAACTGCTGCTCGAAGAGAAACCGCTGCCGCCACCGCCTCCGCCGCCTAAAGAGGAGGAGCCGGAACCGGAAGAGGCGGAGCCCGAGCAGGTTGTGGAGGCCGAGCCCGAACCAGAACCAGAGCCCGAACCGGAGCCCGAGCCCGATCGTGCAGAGATCGCACGAGAACAGGCGCAGGCAGCATTGATGCCGTTCGCAGAGGACCTCGCCGACCTTGTCGACCGGGACCTCGTCGAACAGATGGCGGACGACCGGCCACTGACGGAATCGGTCGGTGAGGCCGCACGTAACGAACGCTCGATGATCACATCCAAGGCCGGCGCAGCATCGACCGGTATCAACACGGCGAGTATGAGCCGTAATACGGGCGGTTCCGGCATCGCGGGTCGATCGACGACCCGGGTTGCGAGCCCGGTTGCCGGCATTGGCCAGGCGGGCGGAGCGGCATCACGATCCGGTTCGAGCGGCAAGGCGTCGAGATCTCGTGAAGAAATTGAACTCGTGTTCGACAAGAACAAGGGCGCGATATTCGCCCTGTACAATCGCGCCCTTCGACAGGATCCGTCGCTTGAAGGCAAGCTCGTGCTTAGACTGACAATTGCTCCAAGTGGACAGGTCACTATGTGCGAAGTTATCTCGAGTGAACTCGGCGACGCAGATCTCGAGCGCAAATTGGTTCAGCGCGTCAAGTTATTCCGGTTCCAGGCGAAAGACGTCGAAGCGATTACGACCACGAAGCCCATCGATTTCTTTCCAGCGTAACGCGAGCCTCAATATTCGTCGTGCCGCCTGACCCAGTCCATGGGGTAGGGCAGCTTATCTTCATCTCGACCCTTCGGCACCAGGTCCAGGATTTGGTAGACCGGGTTCAGGTTGTCGAGACCACGCGCGTATGTCGAATAGGTGTGAAACACCTGCTCTTCATCGCCCTTGGCAAAAACGCTCAAACCCGGTAATTCGGGTCCAGGATTGTCGCTGACACGATAGTTGTAGCGAGCGTCCTTCGATTCGATTTGTTCTTCTGTAAACGATACATTGAAATCGTAATTGAAAGAATTGTCGGCTGACGATAGCCAGGGAAATTTCCAGTCCATGCGATCGCGATACGCCAACAGCTTGTCGAGCGGCCCACGCGAAATCACGGCGAACGAAACATCTCGGGCCCGGAGATGCGGAATCATTCCGTCGTAGCTGTCTGCCCAGAATGAGCAGGACTTGCAGCCCTCAGCCCAGTCGGGGTGATACATGAAGTGGTAGACGACCAGCTGTGACCGTGCGTCAAATAGATCGCTCAATGATCGCGAGCCGAATTCGCCTTCGAACACATAATCCGCATTGATTTTTCGCCAGGGCAGCGCACGGCGCTTTTCTGCGAGTTCGTCTCGCGCACGTTGAAACGCTTTCTCGGCGTCCAGCAACTCCAGACGCGAAGTCATCCAGGCATCGTTTGTGGCTATGGCAGTCATCGTTGCTCCCGTCGTGTTTTTCGCCTCGAATCAGGAGGTGATAGCATATACAAAGTGCCTTTCGGTGTTAAATGAGAGTCGATATGAACAACGCTGTCCTGAAAGTGGCCGTGATAATTGCGCTGCTGCTCCATGCAATATCGTCGCATGCGGAAATCACGATTGATGAACTCGTACGGGATGCTGCGATTGTGGAGGGTCAAACCCCAATGCGTGACCTGCCCAATTGGAACGGTGCCCGTAAACTGATGATCTCTCGAGTCGGCGATGAAGTCGACGCGCTTCGAGCGCTCCTGCCGGATGCCACGATCGTGATCGTGAATTCCGAGGCCGAGGCGATTGGCAAGGCGGCGGATGTCGATGCCATTATCGGCTCTTGCAGTGAACGATTACTCGCAGCCGCAAGTAATGTCGTCTGGGTTCAGATCTTTTCGTCGGGCGCCGAACGTTGCGTCGATGTTCCGGCGATAGCCAGCGGTCGGGTTGTCCTTACCAATATGCAAAAAATGTCGGCTCCTGTTATCGGGGAGCACGTAATAGCCATGGTGCTTGCCCTGGCGCGGGGGCTTCCCGCGTTTGCGAAGGGCATGGAACAAGGGACCTGGATGCGTAGTACCGAAGCGACGGCCGCGATGTTCCCGGTGGCAGGAAAAACGATGCTCGTAATCGGATTGGGTGGCATCGGCACTGAGGCTGCGCAGCGTGGTGCGGCCCTTGGCATGCGTGTGATCGGAACACGAAACAGCAGTCGAGAAGGTCCCCCGTTTGTGGAGTATGTCGGTTTGTCTGACGAGCTTCTCGATCTGGTCGGACAGGCGGACGTCATAGTGAATGCATTGCCGCTGACAGATGCCACCCGAAACCTGCTGGACGCCGATTTCTTCGCGGCCACCAAGGCCGGCGCGTTGTTCGTCAATGTCGGTCGCGGCGCCACGGTTGATACGGAGGCCCTGACCGAGTCAATTCGAAACGGGCAAATAGGCGGTGCCGGCCTCGACGTGACGGACCCGGAACCTTTGCCGGCTGATCATCCGTTATGGCAATTTGACAATGTCATCATAACGCCGCATGTTGCATCCCGCGGCGGTGAACGGGAGCGACACTTCGTCTTGCTCAAAGAGAATCTCAGGCGCTATGCGGCAGGGGAGCGTCTGCTGAACGTCGTGGATCCCGAACGCGGCTACTAGCGACACATCCGTTTTTCGACGAGTTGAATTGAATGGTAGATATTCCGCTAAAGCGTCGCGTAGCGATCGACGGCGCCAACCGTCGGCGTTTGTACCTTTTCCGCCATGGTGCCGTGGACTATATCGACAATAACGGCGAATGGGTGTCCGATCCGGATATCGTCGATCTCAATGAACGCGGCAGGGCGCAGGCGAGCGGCATGGCCGAGTTGTTTTGCGGCGTTCATGTCGACAAGGCATTGTGTACGGGGCTTCCCAGAACCCGACAGACCGGACAGACGATCCTGGGCGATCGCGACATTGAATTGGGAGTAATTGCCGAGCTCGAGGAAATCCGGCCGCAAAAGGGAGAGACGGCTGGGGGTTACGATATCTATTCCGATATTGCGTTTTCGCACTGGCGGGCGACCGAAGAAGACGCGAGATTCCTGCATGGAGAGCGCTATCACGATTTCTATGTGCGAGTTGCTACCGCCATGGAGGCTCTGCTCGCCGACCATTCATGGCATAACCTGGCAGTGTTTGCGCATGGTGGGACTAACGCGGCGATCCTCGGCTGGGCGACGGGTGTCGGTCTTGAGGCGTTTGGCCTGCTGGACCAGTCGATGTGTTGCCTGAACATCATCGATTTCGACACGGATGATGGCGGGCAAGTGGTTCGCAAGACGGTGCGCGCAATGAACATCACAGCCGATGACCCCGTAATGCGGAATCGACATTCAGGGGATATGGAAATGCTGGCAAGACGAATTCTCAAGTGGCAACGCTAGCGGGAGTTGCCACGCCTTCCGAAGGTTTTCCCCCGGTCGTGGGCCCCGACGCGCGCGTTCTAATCCTCGGCAGCTTGCCCGGCGACCGCTCGATCGCCGAACAGCAATATTACGCGCACCCGCAGAACGCATTCTGGCCAATCATGCGAGAGCTGTTTGGCATTCACGGTAATTACCAGGACCGCCTTCAGCAGTTGGTCGACAAGCGAATAGCTCTTTGGGACGCATTGCAGAGTTCTGTGCGTCCCGGTAGCCTCGATACGAGTATAAGACTCGATAGCGCGCGCGTTAACGATTTTGAAGCGCTGTTTGTTGCGCATAACGAAATCGAGCTTATTGCGTTTAATGGTAAGAAAGCCGAACAGCTGTTCAGGAAATTCGTGGGTCCTCAGTTACCTGATCGCCCGTTTCGAATGGTTGGCCTGCCATCCACGAGTCCGGCCTACGCCGCAATGCCCTTCTCAGGTAAGCTGTCGCGGTGGCGACAAGCGATAGGGTCGACCGCGGACCAGTCAGTTGTGAGGAGAGAACCATGATCGGGTATGTGACGCTTGGCACCAATCGATACGACGATGCGGCAAAATTCTACGATGACTTGCTGGCCGTCATCGATGCGGGACGCATCATGGAAGGCGACTCATTTATAGCCTGGGCGACAGGCCCGAGATCGGCGGCCATCTCAATCATAAAGCCATACGATGGCAAGGATGCGACGGTGGGCAATGGTGTAATGGTCGCAATCAGTGCCGGCAGTCCCGAAATCGTGAATGCGCTGCACGCAAAAGCGATGGAGTTGGGCGGCACAGACGAAGGCGCACCGGGATTGCGAGGCGGTAATTTCTACGCAGGCTATTTTCGTGACCTGGATGGCAACAAGCTCAATGCGTTTTGCATGGTTGAAGAAAAATGAATAACGAACTTATCTTGCAGCCAATGCTCGGCATGATGGTCCTTACGGCGATTGTCTGGTTCGTCATGTACGCGAAGCGAATCCCTGCGATGCAGAAGGCCAGAATGCCTGTGCAGACCTATACGACACCGGACAAAGCTGCTGAGCTGCTTCCCGATTCTGTCAATTATTCGGCATACAATCTCAAGAATCTGTTTGAACTGCCGGTCGTGTTTTATGCGCTGTGCCTGCTCTTGTACGTCACGCAAGCGGTCGATATGACATACGTGATAGCTGCCTGGCTGTTCTTCGGATTTCGCGTTCTGCACAGTTTCGTGCACTGCACGTCAAACGTCGTGATCTTACGTTTCTATCTATATCTGGCCGCGGCGCTCGCGCTCTGGTTCATGCTTGGCCGGGCAGTGTTCAACCATATAGTCGCGTAGCACGGTCGAAGGCGGCTTAGAGGGCACTGTCCCCGGTTTCGCCCGTTCGGATGCGCCAGACCTGTTCGAGGTTCGTCACGAAGATTTTGCCGTCGCCGACTTTGCCGGTTTTCGCGGCATCGACGATCGCCTCGACGACACGTTCGACCGTGCCGTCCGCAACGGCGACTTCGATCTTGGCTTTTGGAAGAAAATCAACGACATACTCGGCCCCACGGTATAACTCGGTATGACCGCGCTGACGTCCGAAACCCTTGACTTCACTCACGGTCATGCCCTGTATGCCCACCTCACTGAGCGCATTGCGGACATCATCGAGACGAAAGGGTTTTACAATAGCGGTTACGAGCTTCATGCGGTTGATCTCCAGGTCAGGTGGGCTAGCGTATGCTAGCAATAGGCGTTCCCTATGTGTACAACTAAACAGGACAAATGGGCGGCGTACGGTGTCTGAAACCACAAGAATCTTGAAGGAGCCGGAGGGGCTGGCGTACTACGGTGCGGCGACGGGCTATGCTGTTGTAGGCTATGGGCTGGGGTTTGTGGGTCTCTTCCATGACGCGCTAATTGTCAACCTCATCGCAACACTGTTGCTTGCACACGCAATGACAATTGCGGCTTACCTGATCCACGAATGTGGTCACAATCTCGTGTTTGCTCACAGTCGACACAACGCAGTGCTAGGCCGAATTATGAGTTGGTTGTGCGGTGCCGCCTATGGAACGTATGAGGATATGCGCTACAAGCATTTCCGCCACCATGTCGACAATGATGACGTGGTCTGGTTTGACTACGACCGGTTTTTCGAAGACCACCCGTTTATCACACGAGCGACGCGACTCCTTGAGTGGTTTTACATTCCGGCGCATGACCTGATCATGCATACGGTCATGGTCTTTACATCTTTCGTGATTCCAATGCGTCGTAAACAACGCGTTCGCAATGTTACCGTCATTCTCGTGCGCGGCGTCCTGTTTGTGGCGCTATTGGTTCTTGTGCCCAAAGTCGCCGGCCTTTACGTTATCGCGTATTTGCTAATGATGCACATATTGCGATTTATGGACAGCGTACAGCATGACTATCCTTTCAATACGACGCTATTCGACTACGTGAAGCCGCCGCACAAAGGCGATTTCGAGTGGGAGCAGCGTCACACGTTCAGTAACCCACTGAGCCTTCGCTATCCCAGGATTAACTGGCTTACGTTGAATTTTGGCTACCACAATGCGCACCATGCCGATATGAACGTGCCGTGGTATCGCCTGCCGCAATTGCATTATGAATTAACCGGTAACGATCCGGATCGAGTCATTCCTTTCGCGTCGCAGCTCAAGCTTTATCATCGTAACCGCGTAAGACGCATTTATAACCCGCAGCCTGATGACTATCCGACCGGCGCTGAATACCTGAAGGTAGCCCAGTCGGGTGCGGGTCCGATCGGTGGCAATGCGGCGTCTTTCTTGACCTCGTTCTGAATCAACTCTGGCGCGTGAACGAAATAGCCAGGAGAGCAATCGCATGTCGGATGATAACCAGGTTGGCAAGATAGGCTGGATCGATATCACGGTCGATGACGCGACAGGACTTCGTGATTTTTACAAGGCGGTGGTCGGCTGGACAGCCGAAGACGTGAAAATGGGCGACTACTCGGATTATTCGATGGCCATCCCCGACACGGACGAAGCCGTAACCGGCATCTGTCATGCGCGCGGTAGCAACGCCAGCTTGCGCGGAGGATGGCTGATTTACATTATCGTTGAAGATGTTGAAGCAAGCGCCGCCGCTTGTGTGGCACACGGAGGCAAGGTCGTCGTCGATCCACGCGCCTTGTCGGGAGGAACATTTTGCGTCATCGAAGATCCCAGTGGGGCAACGGCGGCGCTCTACCAAGGTTAAGTGAACGCGATTGACCACACGATTCGATAATCCTGAGTGGCACACTGCGTTAGCAGGTCTCGTTAAGACCAGCGACGACCAGGGAACAGCACAGGCACTGGTGAAAGTACTAGGCGTTGCGGTCGAACACAATGCGACCTGCTTACTTGCGTTCTATGGAAACGCGGCGCCCGACGTACTACATCATACGATGTCGCCCCGTCGTGCTCGACATTATCTGGATCGATACCTGGCCGGGCCGTACCTGCTCGATCCGTTGTATCAACTCGCTGTGCGCGCGAAAAAACCGAGTATTTGCCGTTGTCGTGATGAATCGCCGGACCGATTTCGTTCCAGTGAATACTACCGCCAGTATTACGAGCGCACACATCTGGCCGACGAAATGGATTTCCTGTGGGACGCCGATGCGAATACCACACTGGTGCTTGTAGTTGGTCGTTGGGAAACGCGATTTTCACGTGCCGAAGTAGCCCGATTGCGCGTGATGGAACCCGTCGTCCAGGCGGCGATGCAGCGCATCTGGGGCAGCTGGGCTGCCCGCCATTCCGATGAAGATCGGGACCTCAGTATGCACCAGCGCCTTACACAGTGTTTCGAGCGTTTTGGTGAATCGTCGTTGACGCAACGTGAACGACAGATAACGCAACTCTTGTTACGCGGGCACTCGTCGAAGTCGATTGCGAGAGAGCTCAATATCGCGCCTGGAACTGTCATGGTTCACAAGCGCAATCTGTTCTCGAAGCTCGGCATAACGTCGCAATACGAATTGTTTTCGTTGTTTATCGACAAACTGTCCATGCTTTGACGGATGCGTCTGAATACCTCGCGATAGGTATTCAGAATTGTGCCTGTTGAGCGGATAATTCGGACAGCGTCAGTGTTGATATTCGGAGTATTTCGTCCATGTTCGAATTCGATTTTGGTCACGGTGAAGACCTGGACCTGCTGCGCCAGACGGTGCGGAGTTTTGCGAACGACAAGATTGCTCCACGCGCCGCGGCGATTGACGAGAAGAACGAATTTCCCCGGGACTTGTGGCCGGAACTCGGGGCTCTCGGCCTGCTGGGCATCACGGTAGAGTCGGAATACGGCGGATCCGAGCTCGGATACCTGGCGCATGTTATCGCTATGGAGGAAATCAGTCGCGCCTCGGCATCGCTTGGGCTGTCGTATGGCGCGCACTCCAATCTGTGCGTTAACCAGATACGACGCTGGGGCAACGCGGAGCAGAAGGCGGCGTATCTGCCGAAGCTGGTGTCCGGTGAGTTCCTGGGTGCGCTAGCGATGAGTGAGCCCGGCGCCGGCTCTGACATCATGGGTATGCGCACCACAGCAGAGGCCGACGGCGACGATTACGTCATAAATGGATCGAAGATGTGGATCACCAATGCGCCAGGCGCAGACGTGATGGTTGTCTACGCCAAGACCGATCCAGATGCCGGCTCGGCCGGTGTCAGTGCATTCCTCATTGATCGAGACACGCCCGGCTTTTCCACGCCGCAGAAACTCGACAAGCTGGGGATGCGCGGTTCCGATACCAGCGAAGTCCTCCTGGAAAACTGCCGCGTTCCGAAAGCGAACCTCCTGGCTGAAGAAGGAAAGGGGGCGGCTATTCTGATGAGTGGACTCGACTATGAACGCGTCGTTCTTGCCGGCGGTTCACTCGGCATCATGGCTGCATGCATGGATGTCGTCATGCCCTATGTTCACGACCGCAAGCAATTTGGCCAGGCTATTGGCGAGTTTCAGCTCATGCAGGGCAAGATCGCCGACATGTATACGGCAATGAATTCTTGCCGCGCCTATGTTTACGCGGTCGCAAGAGCCTGTGATCGCGGCCAGACTACCCGCTTCGACGCCGCAGGATGTATTCTGGTCGCTGCCGAGCGTGCGACATGGATGGCCGGCGAGACGATCCAGGCATTGGGCGGCAACGGCTATATCAACGAGTATCCATCTGGCCGGTTGTGGCGCGATGCCAAGTTGTATGAGATTGGTGCGGGCACAAGCGAGATTCGCCGCATGCTGATTGGCCGCGAATTATTCAACGCCACGAAATAATCACAACGGACCCGATCCTATGCCAGTAATAAAAACGAAAATCGATCGTTCGTCGGATGATTTCAAGAAGAACACCGAAGCCGCCCTGGCACTCGTTGATAATTTGCGAGAAGTCGATGAGTACATCATGCAGGGTGGGACGGAGCGCTCGCGGAAACGGCATCTGGCGCGAGATAAATTACTGGCGCGTGACCGTATACGGACCTTGCTCGACGAGGACTCTCCCTTTCTCGAAATAGGTCGGCAAGCGGCCTGGCAGGTCTACAGCGACGACGTGCCATCGGCTGGAATCGTTGCGGGCATTGGCCGAATTCACGGTGTCGCCTGCATGGTCCTGGCAAATGACGCCACGGTAAAAGGCGGTACTTACTATCCGTTGACCGTCAAGAAACACCTGCGTGCCCAGGAAGTGGCGGAACAGAATCGCCTGCCCTGTATTTACCTCGTGGACTCCGGAGGCGCCTTTTTGCCGCGGCAGGACGAGGTTTTCCCCGATCGCGATCACTTCGGTCGGATTTTTTACAACCAGGCGCGCTTATCGGGCAAGGGGATTCCGCAGATTGCTGCCGTTATGGGTTCCTGCACGGCAGGCGGGGCTTACGTCCCGGCGATGTGCGACGAGTCCATTATCGTGCGCAACCAGGGAACCATATTTCTTGGCGGGCCGCCGCTGGTGAAGGCTGCGACAGGTGAGGTCGTTGATGCCGAAACATTGGGGGGAGGTAGCGTACACGCTCGCGTCTCCGGCGTTGCCGACCATCTGGCCGACGATGACGCCCATGCCCTGGCGATCGCGCGCGACATCGTCGAGAACCTGAACTGGACACCGGCGGCCAGCGTTGCAAGGCGTGAGTCCATGGAGCCTGTCTATCCGATCGAGGATGTCTACGGCATCGTGTCACGCGAGTATCGTTTTCCCTATGACATACGTGAAGTTATCGCGCGCATCGTCGATGGATCGGAGTTTCAGGAGTTCAAAAAACTTTACGGGGCCACACTGGTCTGCGGGTTTTCCCATATTGACGGTTATCCGGTCGGTATCGTTGCGAACAATGGCATCCTGTTCCCGGAGTCGGCGCAAAAAGGCGCGCATTTTATTCAACTTTGCAACCGCCGCCGTATCCCGCTCGTATTCCTGCAAAACATAACGGGCTTCATGGTCGGCAAGCGGGTCGAGCATGCGGGCATCGCAAAAGACGGCGCGAAAATGGTGAACGCCGTTGCCACCGCGACAGTGCCGAAATTCACGGTGGTGATCGGCGGCTCATTCGGAGCGGGTAATTATGCGATGTGCGGGCGCGCCTACAGCCCCCGCCTGATGTGGATGTGGCCGAATGCGCGAATCTCGGTCATGGGTGGCGAGCAGGCGTCGCTCGTATTATCGACGGTCAAGAGTGACAGCCTGGAGGCGCAAGGAGAAGCGTGGTCTGACAAAGACAAGGCCGACTACGAAGAGATGATTCGCCAGCAATATGAAACCCAGGGGCATCCCTTCTACGCCAGTGCCCGCCTTTGGGATGACGGTGTGATCGACCCCGTGGATACGCGTTCCGTACTTGCGCAAGCGCTGTCGGCGGCCCTTGATCATCCAGGCGACGAGGAAAAGCCGTTCGGCATTTTCCGCATGTAGCTGTACACTGCGGTCGCATGAGTGTGCGACTATGAGCCAACGGACAGACCAGAACACGGGCACGAGAGACGTTCGCGAAGCCCATCGATTCGACGAGCAGCGGCTACTCGATTACCTGTCGTCACACGTCGAGAGTTTCCACGGGCCGCTCGCCGTCAGCCAGTTCAAAGGCGGTCAGTCCAATCCCACCTACCTGCTCGACGCCGCGTCGGGTCGCTACGTGCTGAGGCGCAAGCCGCCCGGCAAATTACTCAAGTCGGCACATGCAGTGGACCGGGAATTTCGCGTAATCAGCGCTTTGTATTCGACGGGTTTTCCGGTGCCACGGCCACTGGCCCTGTGCGAGGACGACGAAATAATCGGCACGACGTTCTTCGTCATGGAATACGTCGACGGGCGCATCTTTTGGGATCTCGACCTGCCCGGCCTCGAGCCAGACGAGCGCTCAGCGATCTACGACAACGTCAACGCGACCATCGCGAGGCTGCACAATTGTGATTACGCCGCAATTGGCCTGGCTGACTTTGGCAAGCCAGGCAACTACTTCGCACGGCAAATATCGCGTTGGTCCGGTCAATACCGCGCGTCCGAGACGGGTACCGTGAAATCGATGGATGCGTTGATCGACTGGCTGCCCGAGAATATTCCGGAGGATGATTCGGCGAGTATTGTTCACGGCGATTTTCGTCTGGACAACATGATTCTGCATCCGACCCGGCCGGAGGTCATCGCGGTTCTGGACTGGGAGTTGTCGACGATCGGCCACCCGCTGGCGGACTTCACCTATCACCTCATGACCTGGCAAATGCCCGAAATCGGTATCGGTTCGGTTGGACTGGCCGGCAAGCCATTGCAGGAACTCGGCATCCCGGATGAAGAGGCCTACATCGAACAATACTGTCGACGCACGGGACGCGAGTCGGGAATTCCGCATCGACATTTTTACTCGGCATTCAATTTTTTTCGCCTGGCGGCCATTCTGCAGGGTATCGCGGGACGGGTGCGTGACGGCACCGCGGCGAGCGCCCATGCGGCGCAGGCAGAACAATCCGTGCGGCCTCTGGCCGACCTGGGCTGGCATTTCGCAAGCGAAAGCCGGCGGCCGCAATAAACTCAGTTCAAGGATAAGCAATGGCGCTCGATTACGACGAAGTGATGGCGAAGGTTGAGACCGACATCCCGTTCAGCTATACGGATGCGGACACCATGCTGTACGCGCTGT
>JABDNG010000087.1 GCA_013001045.1 Woeseiaceae bacterium
GCATGTCGGGTGTGCCCAGCAGGCCTTGTGGCAACGAAATCACGACAGACAGCAACGCGATCACGGTGAGCCCTCCGATGCCAAACTGAATCAGGTTGAAGCGCCACCAATTAACGTCCGTCTGCCAGCGTTCGCGTACGCCGCACGCCAGCAACCAGGCCACAACGACGCCCAGCACCGGCCAGTTGAACGTGCTGAAGCCGAGGCCCAGCAACAGCCAGTGCCAGCTCTTGAGCGGTGCGAGACCGATACGACCGAGTATGAATGCGAACAGGATCAGAACCGCAAGCTCCGGCCAGTACAACACGGCGGGACCGAGTTGCGGTCCGCGCGTACCGAGCAACCAGCGATCGCGCGGCTTCGTCAGCGACATCTCTATGTTGCTGGCCGGTGCACCGATGTCAACGCTGGGCGTTGTCGTCCGTAACCCCATCTCCCCGCCCTGCCGCCAGTCGACCTGGATGCCATGCTCCCCTGGCAGGATGGGCAATGTCAGCTCACCATTCTCTGCGCGCATCGTCTGAGAGCGTCCATCGATACTCACCGACGTCACCTCAGCGCCTTCTGGCAGTCGCAGTACATGCTGGGCACCGCGCGTACTGCGATAGCTCAGATGTAATGTCGTGTCACTCGAGCGATTACCGTGAGTAACCGACAGGTTGACGGAATCGAAAGCAAGCGTCGAGCCCTCGGATGCCTCAGGGCGAGTTGCGGTCAGCGTCAACTGCTCGCCACCCCGCGGATTGAAATGCGCGATGCGGACATCGTTAACCGCATCGCCGGTGTCGCTTTCGGGCAGGCCCTCGAACTCGGCATTCCAGACGTTGCCGATGGCGAAGCGCCAGGTCTCGTTCCAGGATGCGCCATCCTCAGCGGTCAGCGTCAGTGGCGACGTGCGCGGCAGATTCGACACCCAGCTGACCGATTGTTGCTGAGGGTTCATTGACACGAGAACCCGGTCATTGTCGACCGTGAAATCGCCGCTGACGATCTTCTCGCCGCTGAGCAGCGGCACATCCAGCGTCAACGCACCCTGCTCGGGCGCCACCCGGTAGACGGTCGTTCGGACGCGCCAGTCGAGGTCGAGCTCGACGATTCGTTCGATCCGCGCGAACGCCGGAAAGCGACTGCTTTCCCAACGCACGGTTTCATCGCCGTCCGCATCGGTCTGCAGGCGCGTCAGCTGCAATGACCCCGACAGCAGCCGGCGGTCCTTGATGCCGGCAACAAACCAGCCATCGCTGTCGACAGTTATGACGCGCGGCGGCGTCTGAAATTGAACTTCGAGGCTGTCGACTGCCGGTACGGATCCGCGCAGCGTCACATTGTGGCGACCCGCAGTCACGCGTAGCCACAGTGAGTCGTTGCCCACGCGAATCACGTGCACGTTCGACGTGCCGTCAATTGAGACCGCGTCCGGACGCCAGCCATCCACGGAACCCGGCAGCGGAATCGCGACATCTTCCAGGGCGTGAATCGCCAGGCGCATGTTGATGGCATCGGCGCCCACATCCACGTCGGCGGAGACAACTTCCGCGCAGCGCGGCACGCAATTCGGCGGCTCCAGCAGGCGCTGCTCCAGCTGCTTCAGGAGTTCGGCATCGGGCAGCTGTGCGCTGGCGGGCGGGCTGCCTGCCAGCATCAACGCGAACAGTCCGACCGCCAGCGCGGCGGCAGGCGTGCTGCGTCCGACCTTGATGCCGCCCGGGAGGATCCAGCGCTTATTCAGCATTTCCGCGGCCAGCACCGCGGCAAACAACAACATCAAGACGACTTCCACGACGCGTAACGCGCTGACAGTCCAGCGCGACAATACGACGAGTCGCATTGTCTGATCCGCATCGACAGGACCACTCCAGCGAAGCCGGTATGTGTTCCACTGCCATGACGGAATGCCGGGTCCGGCCTGCACGACGGCATTCGGCGCATAGCGTGCGAAACCAACGGGTTTTGACCCACTCACCCTGATTTCTTCCAGCGCGTCACTTTCTGCGCTGGCGCCCTCGCTTCGCAGTTGACTCACTTTTCCCTGCCGCACACGCGCGGGCTGCTCGGCGGGCGCGGACGACGGTACAATGCCGTAGTCGTACAACTGATACTGGTTGTATTGCGGCTCGAGTTGCGGGTAGATCGTGATGCGCAGCTGGCTTGCGACAAACGGTATGAGTACGAAGACCAGCGCCGCGGCACTAAGCACCTGGTAGCCTAAGACCATCTGGCGCAATCGGCCAGGCGGTGCGACGCGCATCAGGGCAATGGAAATCAGCACGTTCAACCACAGCCAACTCGGTGCATTCAGCTCGTGAAAACTGAGGACCAGCGCCAGTAGCGCGATAACCCCGGCGGTGCGTCCCAGGAGGCGCCAGACGGCGATGGTAATGATGAGTACCAGGAAGAAATCGAGCAATTGCCACTGACTCATCCAGCTACCGCGCGCTTCGTCGACGCCCGGCGCCGCCAGGAGCTTGTGTCCCGGCGGCAGGTGCAATGTCGCGGCGACATCGGTGAATCGCTCATCCCATCCTGTGGCCGGAATCGCGCCGCGCGTTTCGCTGCGGCCCAGCGCCTCCACGTCAACATCGGAATGACGTACCTCGACACCAGTCTGTCCGTCATCCTGCCCTTTCGTTATGAGGAGATTCTCGCCGTACTCCCTCGCACTCAACAACGCAAACGGTGGATTCATATCCAGCCGCCATTCGTTGCGCATTCGCCCGCCGATGTCGTCCTTGACGGCGAAACCCGCGCCGTTGAAATCCAGCCAGATCGTACGAGCGAGTGACAGTTCATTGCTCGCCGACAGGACGCCACGACTGCGCTCCATGATGGCGAAGGTCGCGCCTGGATCAACGCGAAACGCCGGAAAATTCACCCAGTTGCCGGGCACCTGCACCTGTGTGGGATCGACCGGCGGCAAGCCCTCTGCAGCCGTCACACGCAGACGGTCATTGGACTGATAACTCCATATCTCCGATGCTGGTAAATTCGTACCGGCGCGTGGGCGCACAATGTTGTCGAGGACCCCGGGTGCGCGGGCATTCAGGTAGATCGTCCAGCGTCCCGGTCGAACCTGGAGACGCAGATTGCCGTCTGCCTCGAGCTTCGCGGGCAACTGACTCTGCAAATTCAGCGGTACAAAACCGTCGGGGAGTATCGGGCCGAATAATTCCTCGCGAACACTGCCCGAGATATCGATTTGCAATTGCGTGATCAGGCGAGTCGGTATGTCATCGGCGACAAGCCGGTGAATCTCAGCGCGCACCGAATCGACGACACGCGTGTCACGCTTGCGTTCGCCGAGGAAAACCCCGCTGCGATTCATCTCGGGTCGTTCTACTTTGCGACCATCGAGGGTGAGGCTTATGAGTCCGCTCTCTGACGGCACCCTGAGCACCCCCGGGCGCTCGTCCCAGGCAATGCGACCCGATACGCGGTACGTTCCCGGCCCGAGTCGCACGCTCGGGACGTTGTTCCGCGCAATGACTTCAATCGCGCGATCGTTGACCGTGACGCGATCAGGCCAGTAATCCACGCCGCCCGGCAACGCGAGCCAGTGTTCCTCTGCGTATACGGTCCACGGCTGACTAAACTCGGCGCCGGAGTTCGTGACCGACAGCTGCAGCTGCCCGGGCCAGGCACAAACAAAATCCTGGGTTGCGGCGGCATTTTGGTTGAAGTAGAAAGGACAGTCGCGGTATTCCTTGTCCTTCAGGACCCATTTCTGCCACCCCCGCAATTCGTCCGGCACATAATCCTGGGCCGTAGCAGTGGCTGCCGAGAACAACAGGGACAGGACAATCAGCCTCAGCATTAATGACATGGCGCTTCTCCGACAGAGCGGTTGGTAACACTATACGTCAACGCAAGGTCGATGGAATCGGGGTTCGCCATCAATAATGCGGAGGCCGTTCGACCCCCGGATCACCTGACGGCATCGCTTCGCCAATCGATCGGACTCTTGTAATCAACGACTTGCACAGCTCGTCCAGCTGCATGATTTTTGCCTGCTGCGCGGTCACCACATCGTTCAGTTCAGTCAGCAGCTGATCCTGGTGCGACAACCGGCTTTCAAGATCAATGAAGCGCTCTTCGCTCATTCGTGTCCCCTGTTCGCTATTTGTATTTCGGGCTAGGATACACGCGAACCACTTTCAGGACGTTCAATGTCACTCCTTCGCTTCGACGAAATCGGATTGGAATTCGGCGACCAGGTCATTTTGCGCGATGCCGATCTCTCCATCGAGCCAGGCGAGCGCATCTGTCTGATTGGCCGCAACGGAGCCGGCAAGTCCACGACACTGAAGTTGATCATGGGGACACTGGACGCTGATCGCGGCGAGATCATCCGCAGGTCCGACCTCATCGTCAGTCAGCTCGAGCAGACTCTGCCCGAAGCGATGAACATGTCCGTCACCGATGTCATTCGCTCGGGGCTCACGCAAATCGAACGACTGCTGGACGAATACGAGTTTAAATCGAAGCTCGAGCTCGACAAACATGGCCTTCGTGAACTTGAAGCACTGCACGCCAAGATTGATACGCACGATGGCTGGCACCTCGAGCAACGCATTGAGACGACGATCTCGGAGCTGGCTCTGCCTGCCGAAAAAATGATGGACGAACTGTCAGGTGGCTGGCGGCGGCGCGTTTCGCTTGCAAGGGCATTGGTGCAAAAGCCTGACCTGCTGTTGCTCGATGAGCCAACTAATCATCTCGATATCGCGACGATCAAGTGGCTCGAAGATCGCATTTACAGCTACGCGGGCGCGGTACTTTTCATAACTCACGATCGCGCCTTCCTGCAGCGCCTCGCCACACGAATCGTCGAAATCGACCGGGGCAAGCTGACGAGCTGGCCTGGCGACTACGATAACTTCCTGACTCGAAAGGAAAAAGAGCTCGAAGATGAGGCTGCCGCAGACGCCCGGTTCGACAAGAAACTCGAGCAGGAAGAGGTATGGGTTCGACAGGGTATCAAAGCGCGTCGAACCCGGAACGAAGGCCGGGTGCGTGCCCTCGAGAAAATGCGCGCTGAGCGAGAAGGCCGTATCGCAAAGGAAGGCACGGCACGAATCCACATAGAAGCGGCCGAACAGTCAGGCCGCAAGGTCCTTCGCGCACGAAACGTAAGCTACAGCTACGGCGATGCACCTGTCATTCGCGACTTTTCCATCAAGATCATGCGCGGCGATCGCATCGGCCTGATTGGCAATAACGGCGTCGGCAAGACAACCTTGCTGCGGCTATTGCTCGGCGAACTGCAGCCACAAAGCGGTACGCTGAAGCGCGGCACAAATCTTGAAATCGGTTACTTCGACCAGCTTCGACAAACGCTGGACCTGGAAAAGTCGGTCGCCTACAACGTCGGCGACGGACGGACCTATATCTCACTAAATGGCAAGGATCGCCACATCGTTGGTTACCTCAAGGGATTTCTGTTCACACCCAAGCGCTCGATGACACCAATCAAAGCGCTGTCGGGCGGCGAGCGCAATCGCGTCATTCTGGCGAAGCTGTTCACGCGCCCCGCGAATCTTCTGATCCTCGACGAACCGACGAACGATCTCGATATCGAGACTCTCGAGGTGCTGGAACAAAAGCTCTGCGAGTACGCCGGAACATTGATCGTGGTCAGCCATGACCGCCGCTTCCTCGACAACGTTGTGACCAGCACGATCGTCTTCGAAGAGGACGGCAGGGTTCAGGAATACGTCGGCGGCTACAGCGACTGGTTACGACAGGGCCACGCGCTCGCTGAAACGGACCGCCCGCTCGTAGTCGAACCAGGCAAACGCGAAGCCGCGCTGCGGCGCAAGTCTCGAAAATCATCCAAGCTCAGTTACAAGGATCAGCGCGAACTCGATTTACTACCGGCCGAGATTCAGTCGATCGAAGCAAGTATTGCCGAGCTACAACATGCCGTTGCAGACCCCGACTTCTATACGCAGGCCGCCGACCTCGTGCAACAGAAGCTAACGGCCCTCAAAGCCGCCGAATCCCGCCTCGAAACGCTTGTCGAACGCTGGAGCGAACTCGAAACGATGAAAGAGTCGTTGCAGTCGCAGTAATTCACGACTGCGATGACGATGCGCTCAGAGCAGCTGCAGGATGATTGCGATTTGGCATGCCCAACCGACTGCGAATGACAAGGTCCTCACCCATGGAATAGCAAGCGTGTAAGACAGCAGATGAACGACGCGCGCCCAAAAATACACGCTGCAGGCCATCACCGTGACATCGTTGCTTACACCCGCGGCATTTGCGATCAGCACCAGCGCCGCGAATACCACCAGGTTTTCGACAGCATTGTAGTGCGCAGCTTTCATCTTGCTTGCCCAGCCCGATAGCGGTTTGGGGTTCTCTGGATAGCCGACCGCATCGCTCAAGCCGCGAACCATGAGCGTATTGACTATGTAAGGCATCCACATGACGGCATTTAGCGTCACAACCCAGGTAAGACTTGTAAGTTCACTCGTCATTTTCTTCTCCTTCTTATTACGACAAGCGCGGCACTTTCTCAGTCGCGCGCTTTGTCAGTCAACGGCTCGCGTCATGAAGTAACATTCGTCTTTCATGGGCGCATCAGGCGGATATTTCTGTAACTCAAAGCCTGATGAAAGATAACAGCGATAAGCCGGTTCGTTGTCCCTGTATACGAACAAAGAGCATTCGGCGTGGCCACAGAGCTGCTGCGCCGCTCCCACCAGCGTAGCGACGAGCCGCTTGCCGATGCCCTGCCCGCGCATCTTCGGATGCGTTATGAGACGGGCGAGATGTGCTCGATCGTGTCGATCATAGACCTGGCCGAAAGCCGCCATCGCTCCATCAGGGCGCCTCAGGCAAAACGACAATATGTCGTCTATGCGGCAGTCGTCACGAAATGTCTCAGGCGTGAACGGATATCGAAACCTCGGACCACCCCATCGATCCACTGAACGCGCGTCGGGCAGCCAATGCATCAGTTCGTCAATGTCAGCAGCGTCCGGCGTAACCAGTGCCCAACTATCGTTGACGATTGGATCGACTCTCATGGTACCGTTAGTTACTGGCGCCTGTCTGATTGAAGTATCGGCCAAAGGCACGATGAACAATTTCGTTGCTAATGCCCAGGGACTCCATCGTCTCGGTGAACTGTTCCATCTCCGCGACATCGCGGCGACCGTCCGCTGCTACAACCTTGAGCCCCATGAAAGCGATGTCTTCTTTGGTGGCATCCGACAACGCTGGCGAAAGGTCCATCAACAAATCGACAAGCGTTGGCTTGTCGACCATCTCTGACACGGCTCGCGTAATTAACTCGAGCGACTCGGAGCCGTCGAGGTTGAAGTAATCCTCAATCAGATCAATGATCTGCGATGATTCTTCGGGTTCAATTTTTCCACTACCCTGCGCGACATGGATGAGCAGCGCCGCAACCAAGAATTTCGAATCGTAGATTTCGCGACCATCCGACGTCTCTACAACCAACGTCGTACCCTTCACATTCGAACCCAATATTTCGTTACTCACGATAGTCTCATTTCGTCTCGTAGTTCTTTCGCATGTGCTTGACGGAAGCGACGATTAGTCGTTTCAGGACTTTCTCGTCGATGTCGGAAAGATGCTTGATATAAAGGCATGATCTACCGGTCTTGTACTTGCCGAGCTTGTTCATCATTGTTTCGAAGTGCTTGAAGCCTGGAATAACATACAACGTTAGCGCCTGTTTTCGCGGCGAAAACCCCGTAATCATGAAGTCTCCTTCACGGCCACTGGCATACTTGTAATGATACTCGCCGAATCCGACGATGTTAGCTCCCCACATCTTGGCTCGAGACCCCGTTGCTTCGCGCATCATCGCGGCGACCTTCTTGGCATCACGGCGTTTTCGTTCGTCCTCTATGCCGTTCAAAAATGCAGTGACGCTGGCTTTATTGGGTTTCGTCTTGTTTTCTGCCATGGCGTTACTCCCTAGTGCGAAGTGCCAAACAATCGGTCGCCGGCATCGCCCAACCCCGGAACAATATATTTCTTTTCGTTCAATTCTTCATCAATGGCGGCCGCATAGATCAGTACATCAGGATGCGCCTTCTCAACGAGTGCAATTCCTTCGGGACAGCTCACAATACAAACGACGATGATATTGTCGGCACCTTTTGCCTTCAACAAATCAAGCGCCGCAACGGTGGAACCGCCGGTCGCAAGCATCGGATCTATAACGATACATGTACCGCCCTCGATTTGCGGCGGATAGCGCTCGTAATACGTAACCGGCAATTTGGTATCTTCATCCCGGTACAGTCCAACGAATCCGACTCTGGCCGTAGGAACAAGTTCGAGGATGCCCTCCAGCATTCCGATCCCGGCACGTAAAATAGGTATTACAACAATATCCGTATCAATCTTGCGGCAAGTTGCCTCGGCGACGGGCGTCGTGACCGTGACCTCCTTGGTCTTGATGTTCTTCAACGCTTCGTAACAAACGAACTTGGTTATTTCTTTGGACAGTTCCCGAAAGCGCTTGTGCCCGGTTTTCACATTTCGAATAACCGCCAGCTTGTGCTGCACGCAAGGATGCTCTATCAATTCGGCCATGATTTACGCTCCGCTTGGGTTTTCGGGACTTGCCGACCATAGGGCGTATTCAGTACCGACCGGGTCGACAAAATGAAATCGACGGCCGCCCGGGAATGAAAAGATCTCTTTGCTGATCACTGCGCCGAGTTCCTTGACTCGCTCGACATCCCGTTCGAGGTCTTCGCTATAAAAGATAACAAGCACACCTGTCGATGGTGCCGCTTCAGCGGACCGGCGAAAGCCGCCATCGAGGCGTCCGTCGTTGAAGCTCATATAATCGTCGCCCCACTCCTGGAACGACCAGCCGAACAGTGACGAAAAAAAGTCGCGTGTTTTCTTGAGATCGGTGACTGGAATTTCGACGTAGTCGATTCTGTTTTCGACGCTCACGATTTTTCTCCTCGAGCTTTTATGGCCTCACGAGCTTGAACACAGGACGCTCGGCATCAATGAACACGGTACCAAATTCACCGCTCATTTCGTAACGGGCATCGGACAGGCGGCGAAAGTTCGAGATCGCTCCATGTCCAAGATTAGCTGCAATTTCAACGAGTTCGCCCTCCGAACCACCGTCCCGGCCAAGTGCCTCGCAATAGGGGAATTCAATGCGGGCGGGGCGAATACAGGCCTTTTCAGCTGGCCGCGGCTTTTCGTAGAACGGATGTTCCCGCATCAGGCAGACGTCAACGTCCACCAACAAGGTGTCGGCCTCAACGTGCCACGACAGCACGAATGAGCGCATCAGGTCCACATCGGGAAACTCGCGCAGTTGCCGCCACTGGCTTGTATCGTTCGACTTTGCCATTGACTATCCGAACGTCCTGCTGACCCAAACCCCGATGAAATGCGACAACACGACAACCAGAATCGCAATACCGGCATGTTCAGCAATCGTCGCGATCGGCGATTCGCCCTGCGAACGCGCCAGAAAGTAGCTCAGCACAACGATGACGAGTATGCCCCAGGCGACGGAGGCCAGGACGGCGGGCCCCAGCGGCAACAGCACAAGCGGCACCGCAAAACTGATCGAGAACACAAACTTCGTCAGGAAAGTCATGATCGTTGCTGCCCACACGTGACTGTGCGTGGTATCAGGATCGGATTCTTCGGCCAGGTGAATGCCCAGTGCATCCGACATTGCATCCGCGACAGCAATAACCAGAATTCCGCCAAGCACCGCCGTTACCGAGTTTGTGCCGGAATTCAGGCCGACAATAAGACCGATGGTCGTTATGACTCCGGACGTGGCGCCGAAAAAGAGGCCCGTCCGGGCACCGTCGCTGTTAAAAAATTCCATTTGTCTCCTACCCGGTCAAACCAGTCGCATGCTGTACAGGCTAATCTCATCTTCTTCGCCGGGCATTGTAATACCTCCGTCGAATGTCAGACCGAGTTTTTCGATCAATCCAATAGACGCCGTGTTGTCAGGAGACACGATTGCGGTCAAACGGCGAAGGCCCAAATCGTCACGGGCGTGGGTGACAACCGCATGTGCTGCCTCGGACGCGAAGCCCTTGCCACAATAATCCGGCAGTATGGCAAAACCAATGTCCGGGTCGTCCAGGTTGTCGCGTCGAAACAGACCGCAGATTCCGATTGGCCTGCGATCTGGTTTGAGCGACATGCAATACGGCCCATAGCCATAATCCTGGTACAACGTGAGGGCCCCTTCTTTCAGCGCAGTCTCGGCCTCTTCGACCGTCCGTATGCCACGATCGCCGACATGCTGCATGAATGCAGGATCATTCCAGACCGAGAGCATCAGACCGACATCGTTCAGCGTAAGCCGCCGAAGTACGAGCCGCTCGGTCTCGATATACCACTCAGCTGTCAGTTCAGTGCCAGGCACCGAGAATCAAGCCATAAAGGACGAACTGCCCGGTGTGATATCCGCCGTCGATAAACAGCGCACTAAGCGGACGATTGGCGAACTGGTAGTTGATGCCGAAGCTCATGCCGACGAATCCCACACCGACCAGGAGTCCGGCTTTCCAGGATTCCGACAGGACCGGGTCAGCTCCAAGGAGCATCGCGAAAACGTAAGCCGAAATGAGCGCGAAAGCGAAGCTCAACCCAAACACCTTCGCCGGATGCCCGTTGTCCTCCTCGGTACGCCCCATCGCAGCGTTCCAGGGCTTCAGAAACAACAGGGGCGAATACCAGAGACCCCCCAACAGAAAACTCGACACGGCTGCGACGATGACCGCCCAGATATTGATATCCATCGCTACTCTCCTTTCTCTTTTTGATATTTTTTCAGATCAGCAGCTGCCAGCTTGAATAAAGGAACTGCTGCCTCGAACCCATCGGTGTTTCATGCGAATCGAGTTCATGGCTCTGCAACTCAAAACTGGCGCCGAGCAAGGCCTGTAGTTGCTCAATGCCGTACCGTCGAATTTCAAGCCCGCTGCAACGCTCAGGGCCCTGGGGTCCGAACGTCGCAAGCACGAAGTAGCCTCGCGGCTGAAGGGCACGGCAAATTACATCGATGTACTTGTCACGATCGGCGGATTCGGTCAGAAAATGAAAGACCGCCCTGTCGTGCCAAAGTGCATAGCGCCGAGCAGACTCAAACTCCGTAACATCCGACTCGATCCAGTTTACCGCAGCGGCCGCGTCGCCGAGCCGGGAACGCGAGCGCGCGAGCGCCTTGCCGGAAATATCCAGCACGCTGATGTCCGCGTAGCCCTCATCGAGCAAGTAGTCTACGAGGGTCGAGGCACCGCCGCCTGCGTCGAGAACAGGGTCGGTGCGTGCAACACCGGTCGCGCGAATCAGTTGCAGTGATTTCTCAGGAACGGGCTGGTACCAGGAAACCTCGTTCGGCTCCTTCTCGTCGTACACTTGCTGCCAGTGGGTCTTACGGTCGCTGCTCAATCGGATTCTCTATCTGGGTTTCACCGCTCCGCAAGTCAGCACGAACGAATCGAGCCGCATTGAAATAGAGCGCCGCGCCGATGAAAGCTGCAAGCGCCGTGCTCAGTATCGCCCAGCGAATAGAATCGACGCCGAATGATGGCGCCAGGGCATCGCTGATCGCACCGACCGTCAATGGGCCGAGCCCAAGCCCGATGATATTCAATACAAAGAACAGCACCGATGACGACAACGCTCGATAACGCGGTCCGACGAGCGCATGAGCCATTGCGATCGTGGGTCCCAGGAACATGGCCTGGCACAGCGTAACGAGTATATAGATGCCCCACATTACGTATTCCTGGCCAGTCAACATCATCGGAAAGGCAAATACGCCGGCGCCGAGCGTGCTTAATCCTGGCACCCAGTAAGACCAACGGTCGTCTTTCTTGCCCAGGTGATCACTGATATGCCCGCCCGCGTACACACCCGCCGCGCCGGCAAGGCCCGCGATCAAGGCCAGGTACGTGCCGACCAGGCCAACCGGAACATCGTAGATGCGAATGACGAACGACGGCATGAAATTCAGCGAGCCATAGCCGAGAAACGCATTGAATCCCGCCCCAAATGCCGCGTACCGAAAGCTGCGCAATGACCACAGGCGCTTCAGGTCAGTCATGATATGACTATCCGT
The DNA here is from genome assembly GCA_013001045.1 of Woeseiaceae bacterium. Taxonomy (GTDB): domain Bacteria; phylum Pseudomonadota; class Gammaproteobacteria; order Steroidobacterales; family Woeseiaceae; genus UBA1847. The sequence continues at coordinate 12,107 of JABDNG010000087.1, forward strand.
AACGGCCGAATGATCGCCTTCGTCCATCTGACCGCGCAAAGGTTCACGCAACGTCAGCTTGACGATGATCGCCAGGAGAATTCCAGGCAGACCAACGACCAGGAACGCCATGCGCCAGCCAAAAAACTGATCGATCCAGCCGCCCACGAGAAAGCCGACTAGAATGCCGATGTAGATGCCGATTGAATACACGGACATCGCCCGACCGCGTTCTCGATGTGGAAAATAGTCGGAAATAATAGAATGAGATGGCGGGCTTCCTCCTGCCTCGCCTATGCCAACACCGATTCTTGCGGCGAGCAGCTGAAAGAAATTCGCTGCGAAGCCGCTCAGCGCAGTCATGCCGCTCCATAGTGCGACTGACACGGAAACGATGTTGACGCGATTGTACCGATCGGCCCACCGCGCGATCGGGATCCCACAAACCACGTAGAAGATTGCAAATGTAAAACCGGACAACAAGCCGAGCTGCTTGTCGCTGAGGCCAAGCTCCGTCTTGATCGACTCCTGCAGAATGACAAGGATTTGCCGATCGATAAAGTTAAAGATGTAGACGACCATCAATAACAGCAGCACATAATTGCGATAGCTTTTAGAATTCTGCACGCTGTTCCTTTTGATGAGGGTCGCCGCCAATCTGCGTACTATACCCGCATGTTTCGATCATCGATAAATCTCAAAGCGCCGTATTTAATCTTTTTCGGCGACGTCAGGGACCAACTGAACGCCAAAACCGGTCTGGGCGTGGCGCACTGGGCGCCAGAGCGCTGTGCCGGGCAGATGAAATTCTCCGGGTGTCGTATCGAGAGCGGGTTGCCGAATCTCGGTCTCCAGGAAGCCCTGAAGGCGCGCGTGCGCACCGTGATTATTGGCGTTGCGCCGACGGGCGGGCAGCTAAAAGAAACCTGGTTACCACCCCTGCTTGAGTTCGCCCGGGCGGGCATCGACATCGCCGCCGGCCTCCACAGCAAGCTTGCCGATATACCCGAGCTCGTCAAGGCGGCACAATCCGGTGGTGCCAGACTTGTCGACGTGCGTATTCCGCCCGCCAATCTGCCCTGTGGCTCTGGCCGGCGGCGCACCGGAAAACGCGTCTTAACTGTCGGGACCGACTGCGCCGTCGGCAAGAAATACAGCGCGCTCGCCCTGCATCGGGAGCTTGTCAGGCGCGGCATCGACGCAACCTTTCGGGCAACCGGTCAAACAGGAATCATGATTGCCGGCGAAGGTATTCCGATAGACGCCGTTGTGGCTGATTTTGTTGCCGGCGCGGCCGAGGTGTTATCGCCAGACAACGATGATGCGCACTGGGATGTCATCGAGGGACAAGGGTCCCTGGTGCATCCAGGGTATGCGGGCGTCACGCTCGGCTTGATGCATGGCTCCCAGCCGGATGCCCTGGTGCTTTGTCACGATGCGAGTCGGGACAGCGTGCTAGACGTCGATGGCTATTTTCCGATTCCGCCACTCGATGAGTTTATTGACAGGGCGCTAACTGCTGCGCGCCTGACAAATCCCGAGTGCCTGTGCGCCGGTATCAGCGTCAATACATCGATGCTGACGGGCGATGAGCGCGCAGCCTACCTTGAAGCCCTCACAAAAAAACACGGCATGCCCGCCGTTGATCCGATCGCAATCGGCGTGCATGCGATCGCCGATTACCTGTTGGGGCAGGTCCGCTGACTTTGCCGGATAGCGGACGCGCCTAGGAGTTCATTGCTCGCGCCAACTTCCTTTTCGCCACCGCAACAGCATTCTTGGGCGCGTCCTCGGAATTTTCGATCTCCCGATACTCCGACAGGGCTGCCGCAACATCGGTGCCCTGCAACCATTCGACAATCGTCGACACCTGCTCCCTATTGTCACTGACGATGGCTTCGCCGTCGCCGTCCAGTATCGAAATACGATGCTTGCAGAAATTTCCGTACGTGCCGGCTGGGCACGTGCAAAGCGCTGTAAGGCTGTCACCGTCCTTGATAAAGGTGACCTCGTACGGATCGCTGGACGAGCCTTTTACTTCAAAAATCAGTTCGTTCATTTTTCTTCTTACAACGGCACCGGTTCACCGCACGAATCGTCGAGGATTGCGATGCGGCAAGTTCAAAACGCTATCACGAATCGACGTCCAGCGTCCGATATTGATTATTCGGCCCGGGCGTCAAATAGACAATCTGGCAAGGCTCAAGGATATCGACTCGATGCCAGACGCCTTTCGGAATCACAAGACCGTTGCCTGGCTGCATTTCAATGTCGGCGTCGTCTGTATCCAGAAAGACAACCCGCGCACGGCCGGAAATCAGGTACAAGACCTCGTCGCCGTCGGGATGCATCTCGCCGCCGTGAGGCGAGTTCTCGGACATTGTGGCTACGCCAAAGGTATTGCCGTCGAACGGAATCGAGGGATCAATCATCGCCGGAATCTTATCGGCGACGAAGTCGCGGCTCAGCCCGATGGTGTGCGAGCTCGGATCAAATACTTTCGGTTTTGGCATGTTGCTGCTCTCTAGGCTCGATCCAGATATTTCCACGTTTCGGCGCCGTCGAACAATCTAAGCTTCACGTCTGCCATGTCCGCCGGCGAAATCATGCGGGCATTGACAGCAATTCGACTGTCGTCCTCCTTGTCCACGCTTTCGTAATGCGTAAGGCAACCGCAACGATTGCAATGAAAAAACTCGAGTGTCTTGTCGCCCCATACGTAGGCGGTAACGTCGTCAGGATTGCACGAAATAGTAGCCGTCTTTCGAGAATAGTAGGCCCACTGAGCGCCGTATCGGCGACAGATGGAGCACGTGCACTGCGTCAGAGATCGCGGCCTCCGGGCCACTTCGATCCGCACAGCACCGCAATGGCATGACCCGTGCAGCATTTTTCAGGCAGTGCTCCCCGACCCGGTAAGTCGAAAAGCCCAGTACGCCAGGGCGCCCGGTACGATGACGGCGAACCAGGACACATTCATTGGGACCGCGTATTCATCGACTTGCACCGGCATACCATAAATAATTCGTAGTAAGTGGGCGACCGCCACCAGGAAGAAAAATACGCCGGAGACGACACAGTATCTCTTGCTCGACATTTCCCTCCTCCTGCCTGGCGATGATGTCGCAATGGCCGCTCTGCCGCGAGGACGTCTCGCGCTTGAGCCAGTTCATGACCAGCTTACGGCGGCGCTGTTCGCCTTGCAAGAAACGAGAGCACGCCCAAACCGGCCTTTGCACCGTACAAACAAACAATCCAAACTGAATACTAGTCTTGCCTTTCCCGCAACGCTCGCCGTACGTACGTGCGAGCCGTAGTATATTGTCGCGCCGTATTGATCGATAACCAACGCGATAGCGGGTACCTTCCAGCCCATTCATAGACTCCGACGCCGAGCAGTTCCCGATCATCCAGTTTGTCGATTGTTCGCATTACACGCTCGTACCCGCGTTCCAGCCGCCTACGGAGCGAGCGATAGGACTCCCGTCGGGACTTCTTTACGATGTCCGCGTTGAGCCGCGGCGTCTCCTTCCATCGATAACCCTCCGCAGGCGTCAACGGAACCTCGCCTCGCTGCCCGGCCTCAATCCAGTCGATCACATTCTCCGTCCACCAAACGCGCACCGCCAACAAATCTTTCACGGTCCAGTCATCGACGCAGGCGAGGCTGCCGGCCGTCACGCCTGCTCCGTCGAGTTCGCAATTCAGTTTCTGAAACGTAGAGATAACTGAACTTGTCAGTTCAGCGCGTGTTTTTGGTATTGGCATCGAAACGTGTACCTTATCCGGGTCACCGATCTCTCGGCTCGAAAGCCGATTTCTTTGCAGATGAGCGCCCTATTCCGGGTTTTCCGGGCCGCCGATTACGATTCTGCCGATTTGCGAGAGAGGAATCTTGCTGAGGTAGCTGATCGATGGTTTCTTAAGGACCACGAGGTACCCGTCCTCGGTACGCTCGAGCCAGATCACCTCCCACTTTTCGTTACCGAATTCATTCAGCGTCGCAGCGAATTCTTCGGGTGAATCAACGTCGAGACTCTCAACCCGATACTCCCAGTCACCGTAGTTCTCTATGTCTTCCGTTGCCCACTCAACCGCGTCGCTGCCAGGCTTCTCAATCACCTCATCGTACTTGCGCTGAAGTTCGGATATCGCTCTGTCGGCCGCGGATTGCTCTTGCGGGTCGTTCTGACACGCGGACAGAGCGAAGGCGACGACCAGGATTGTGACAGTGAGTAACATCTGTGGCATCGTGCGTGCCGCTCAAATTCCCATACGAACAAGCGTATCGATAACTTCGCGCATGAAGCGCTCGATGGTCGGGTGCTCCGTCGCGAAATTGGTTTCCAGTTCCCTCGCTTTTTGCAGGACGGAATCGGTTTCAGCGCGATTCCCCTCCGGATCCAGAAGATCGTCAATATCGGCATCGAGATCACGCACCAGTTCGCGCGTATCTTCATCCAGTTCCGTCTTCTTGATTTCCTTCCGAAGTTTGGCGAGTAATTCCCTGATTTGTGTGTTGCTCATGGTCTTGCCTATCCCAGCTTTCGAATTCCAATTGCATCGCGGATTTCCGCCATGTACGGCACGGCAACGTCGCGCGCCCGATCCGCACCCTTCCTTAACTCTGCTTCGACGACCGCCGGATCGGCGATGAGTCGCTCGTATTTTTCGCGCGCCGGCTTGATATGATCGTTGATGTACTCGAACAATTTCTGCTTCATCTCACCCCAGGCGATACCCTCAGCGTAGAGCTTCTCTACTTCCGCCGTTTCCGCGGGCGTAGCGAAAGCCTTGTACATGTCGAAAATCGTGCTTCCTTCCGTGTCCTTCGGTTCACCGGGCTCGAGACTGTTGGTCTTGATCTTCATGATCAGCTTTCTAAGCGGCTTCTCCTGCGCGAATAACGGTATCGCATTGTTGTAACTCTTGCTCATCTTACGGCCGTCGAGTCCGGCGAGTACCGCCGTATCATCGCCGATCACGGGCTCCGGAAGGACGAGAATGTCGCCGTAATGGTGATTGAAGCGTTGCGCGATGTCGCGAGCCATTTCAACATGCTGTTTCTGGTCTCTGCCAACCGGCACCTTTGTCGACTTGAACATCAGGATATCGGCGGCCATCAATACCGGGTAGCTGTACAGAGCCATCGTGATGCCCTTGTCCGGATCGTTATTGCCGCTCTCCACGTTGACCTGCACCGCCGCCTTGTAGGAATGCGCGCGATTCATCAGACCCTTCGCCGTCATGCTCGTCAACACCCACGTCAATTCCGTGATTTCGGGAATGTCGGACTGCCTGTAAAATGTCGCATGATCGGTATCGAGTCCCAGCGCCATCCAGGCGGCCGCAATCTCGAGCGTCGACCGGCTGATCTTGTCCGGATCCTCGTTCTTGGCAAGCGCATGAAAATCGGCGAGGAAGTAATAATTCTGTTTTTTCGGATCTTTGCTCGCCGCGATCCCCGGCCGAATCGCACCGACGTAGTTGCCGATATGCGGCGTACCCGTCGTGGTAATCCCTGTGAGGTAAATCTCCTGCGTCATGCTTAGTATCCTGCTGCCTGGCCGTCTTTGCGAACCTCGGATGCGCCATAATACACGCCTTGCTCCGCATCCCGCATGATTGCCTGGTAGCCGCCGAAACCGCCATGGCTCGGCCCCAGCGTATGCCCGAGTAACTCCAGTCTCTTACGCGTGCCGTCGCTGAACGTACTCTCGAGGTGAACCACGCCGCCATCGGTCATTGTTGAGCCCGTCGGTTGCGAGGACCCCGTGTGATTGATGCGCGCCGCATCACCCGCTTCCTGCAGGTTCATGCCGAAATCGACCATGTTCACAATGACCTGGGCGTGGCCCTGCGGTTGCATGGCGCCACCCATCAGGCCAAAACTGATCAAGGGCTTGCCGTCTTGCATGACGAAAGCCGGAATAATCGTATGAAACGGGCGCTTGCCCCCCGCGACGACATTCGCATGGTCTTCGTCCAGCGAAAAGAGTTCCGCCCGATCCTGAAGAACAAAACCGAGCTCACCCGGCGTCATACCGGAACCCATGCCGCGGTAGTTGCTCTGGATCAACGACACCATGTTGCCATCCTTGTCCGCAACCGTCAGGTATATGGTGTCGCCCTGTTCCAGTTTTGCGTCGCCTGCCGCAACCGTTTTCGACGCTTTGTCCGGTGAAATAAGTTCGCGGCGCTCGTTCGCGTAATCTTTCGAAATCAGCCGCGCAACCGGCACATCGACAAAGTTCATGTCCGCGTAATACTTTGCGCGATCTGCGAACGCCAGCTTCTTCGCCTCAATTAGCGTATGCAGGTATTCCGCACTGCCAAATCCCATCGCGGCGATATCGAAGCCTTCCAGAATATTCAGAATCTGCAGCGCGGCGATGCCCTGGCCATTTGGCGGCAACTCGTAAACATCCCAGCCACGGTAGTTCGTCGAAACCGGCGTCACCCATTCTGATTCGTGCGATGCCAGATCATCGTAAGCAAGTAGCCCACCCTGCTTCGCCATGTAGGCATCGATTGTTCTCGCAATATCGCCTTTGTAGAATTCGTCCCTGCCCTTTTCGGCGATGGACTCATAGGTATTCGCGAGTCGCGGGTTGCGGAACATCTCGCCCTTTCGTGGCACACGTCCGTTCGGCATGAACGTCTCTGCAAAACCCGGGAATTGGCTGATGCGTTTTTCATTCATTGCAAGATAAAGCGCAATGACCTCCGAAACCGGAAAACCGTTTCTTGCATAGCGGATGGCGGGCGCCAGGACCTGTTTCATTGGCAAGCGCCCGTAACGGCCGTGTAGTTCGAACCAGCCGTCCACGGCACCCGGTACGCTGACCGGTAGCGGACCGAACGGTGGAATCCTGTCGATGCCGTTCTTCTGAAAATAGTCCAGCGTCATTGCCATTGGGGCGCGACCAGATGCATTCAGCCCCGTGAGCTCTTCGTTCTGCGCATCCCAGACGATAGCGAAGAGGTCGCCACCGATGCCGCAGCCGGTGGGCTCCATGAGTCCAAGCGCCGCGTTCGCGGCAATCGCCGCATCCACGGCGCTGCCACCGGCCTTCAGGATATCGAGCGCAATTTGCGTCGCCAGCGGCTGACTTGTCGCCGCCATGCCCTGCGGCGCAATGATTTCCGATCGGGACGCATGCGCCCGGCCGGCGACCCGATCGTAACCGGGATCAGAGGCCAAACTCGCTTCCCCACAAACCAAGAACGTACTGCAAATCCACCATAGAGTTCGTTTCATCCTGTTCTCCGCTCCGCGCAAGACACTGATTCCAGCTGGCGGTAGGCGCCAATGATGGCACTCGCCGACG